>CANCKG010000013.1 GCA_947378515.1 Gammaproteobacteria bacterium
TTCGGGTTTACTGACTGCAACTCCTTGGATGACAATCACTTGATCAGAGCTGATGATGAGATGATTAGGGTGCTGTGGTGCCACAGCTAAGCCTTTTTGGCGGCTCAAGCGTTCGACCAGTTGCGTGGGCGTTTCATTTATTAAAGAATTTTCATCGATATTAGGGCTAATGCAATCAAAAGGGATTTGCAAGCGCGTTAATAGCGCTTGACGAGCAGTTGAGCTGGACGCGAGAAGAAGAGGTAATGGTTTAGTCATCCAAATTCCTTAGCTGGTTTGAAACCCCGCCCTTCAGGGCGGTAGGAGCACCGTACCTCGGCCTACGCCTAAGGTTTCACAAGGTGCGGACATGTTCGATTTGCACACCTCTCCCATGTCTAAAACACTCCGGCCTAAAGGCCGGAGACTTTCTTGCTAAGAGTTTTATTCAATCACAATCTTTGGAAACCGTGATTTGACCCGCAAGCTAGACTGTGCTAATTGGACTGAGACTTTAATCGCCAGTTCTTGATAAAGCACGCTAATTGGATCTAACGGATCAGCAATGACAGTCGGGCAACCACGGTCCAATTGTTCGCGAATACTGCGTTTTAATGGAATTTGTGCCAGTAAAGGAATAGCAAATTCTTCAGCCATGGCAGCCCCACCGCCAGCCCCAAATATCGGATCTTGATGGCCACACTGCGCGCATTGATGGTAACTCATGTTTTCAACTAAGCCTAACACGGGGACTTGTACTTTATTGAACATCGCTACGGCACGTTTAGCGTCCAGTAACGCGATATCTTGCGGTGTTGTGACAATTAGCGCTCCAGCAACCGGAATTTTTTGCGCCAAAGTCAATTGAATATCACCAGTACCAGGTGGCAGATCGATGAGTAAATAATCTAAATCATGCCATTGGGTATCATTGAATAATTGTTGTAAAGCAGTGCTGACCATGGGGCCACGCCAAATCATCGCCGTATCGGCATCGATCAAATAACCGATCGACATCACTTGCAAGCCATAGCGAATGAGTGGTTCTAGGGTTTTACTGTCTTTGGATTCAGGTAAGTCTGCTTGGCCCAACATATGCGGTACGCTGGGTCCGTATATATCGGCATCCAATAAGCCGACTTTCGCGCCCTGGCTTAAGAGTGCTAGCGCTAAATTACAGGCAACCGTTGATTTACCAACGCCCCCCTTACCAGAAGCAATGGCGATAATATTTTTGACACCCATTCGTGCCGCTAAACCATGTTGGGTTTGATGCTGGTGAATAACGCAGGCAAAGACAAATTGACAATCGCTATAGCCCATGCTGTCGCAATACGCGTGTAAGCCAGCGCGAACTTTTCCCCATAAAGATTGGGCCGCAAAATGCCACGTAATAGTCGCTATCAAACGCGGCGGGGTCATCGCCTGAAGACAAATCACACATTGCTGGTCGTTTAGCGTTAATCCTAACGCTTGCAATGCGGGTTGACGATTAATCGCCTGTAACAAATCGTGTGGAGTCATAAAATAGTGGTCGGTACAGTTAATTGAGTAAACAGCGGTAATAAAACGGCAATGTTTTGCTGCGATGTAAGTGCTAATTGGATACTGTCGTCGTTGAGAAAGAAATTGCCTGTGTAAGTGCCATTATTATCTTTGCTAAAATCGTTGCTATGAAATTGCCCTAAGACCTGAAGCCAACTCCAGATGCCTGGATAGGTTTGGTTTTGGGTCGGTCCAACACGTAATTGTATGCTATAACCTGATGTGTTAAGCCCGCTAAGATTTGGCCAGCTGAAATTTTTACTGATTAAGGTATGGGCTTTGGCAGAAAAATCGGTGCCGGCAATTTGTAAATCCAATTGTTTAACACGAGCATTTAATTGGCTTAAAGATAGCGAGAAAGTGATATTTATGTTTCCGGTACTATTGAACAGATTGGCTTGTAAGCTTTTAACATTCGTCAATAATTGCTTAGCACCAGGGGTTAGTTTGACAGGGTAGTGTTTAAGAAAATCATCGAGATAATGTTTGCTAAATTGATCGATGATACCCGCGGGGCCATAAAATACTCCGAAATTTTTTAAAGTAACTTCATTTTTAGCCGTTGCGTCAAGCGGATAATGGTTGGCAATATTTTGACTGTAAAATTCTCGTACTTGTTCTTGCCAAGCTTGATTGACATAGGTGCTGGCTGTTTTCAGTAATTGTTGATTAAAATCAGGGTCAGTCACCATGGCTTGTTGTTGGCGAAAGGATAATTGCGGTGAGACGTGACTAATATACGCGCTCAGTGCTTGAGTAGGATTGTTCGCTGTCACTAAGGCATAGGCTAGGGCTGGATTTTGTTGTAAGCTTAGAAGTGGTCGCGCGTTTAAAACATGATTGTACACGCTGTAAGTGACTGTTGCACTAAGCACAATGACCATCAGGATTATACCCAGTAGGCAGGATGCGCGTTTACTTAAATGGCGTGCTTTATTAACAGCTGGAAGCAGATTTTTGGGATTAGTAACCGGCGGGATGGTGGGTATTTTAGGGCGTAACGCTTTAACAAATGATTTTTTAGTGCGCTCGAGGCCATTGACGTGTAAATATTGAAAAAACCCTCGGACAAAATAGGTTTTGCGTTGCACCAGCAGCGGCAAACAATGGGTGATGGGTAACTGCATCAAGTTGATTGCTTGCCCACGCAATAAATCGATCAACTTGCCACTTTGGGCATTGCTCAACCAGTGCAAACTTTTGAAGCGTACATGCGGTGTTTCTTCTTGGATTTCAGCTAGGCGTTGCCAATAGTTGGCTAAACCTTGTTCTTGCGCTAAAAATTGTTGTGGGAAATCGGCCACTAGTAAGCGTCGTTGCAATTGATGTTCACTATGGCAGCGCCAAAATAACCGTTCGGTCAATCGACGGACCAGCAAATGAAATTGCTTTTGATTGTGGAGTGCGTTTGATGGCAGGCTTAAACCGATGCCACACGGCAATTGCCGTTCTTCAAAGCTTAAATCATCAAAAAATTCACTAAAACCCAAAATGCGATCGACTTTGCTAATAACTAGATGGACATTGATTGCCACTGGAAAAGCGGTTAAAAAAACCGTTAAACTGGCAAAAAACTCATTGAATTGCCGTTGTTGGTGTTCTGTATCAGTCAATAAATCCTCTAAGCTGATCGTATAAAGAATTTCACGGGTTTTCGTCAAGTAGTCGAAAAATACCAGAAAAGTGATCGTGTGCGTTAAATAAGGAATGTGTTTAACCGATTCATTGATAAATAAATAAGCCGGTAATTCGATAAATAGTTTCGTACTATTATGACGAAATTGTGGCATGTTGCGGGCGGCGATCGGTTGATAGCGCGAGTTTAAGCCTTCACCAGCGCGTGTCGCAAGGCCGGAATTTTCAATCAAGCTGGATTTACCACTGTGATGAGCGCCAATGATGAAGCACACCGGTAAGGTGGATAATAGTCGGCGTTTGTAACGCGTTTCTTGTAAATAGTGATGGCTTGAGAATAAACTGTCAAAAAAAAGCTGTACTTGTTTAGGGTGTAAACAGCCTGTCAAGTACCGTTTTAAAAACCGTCGTTGCTGCCAAGACTGGCTAAGACGACAAAATAAAGATTGGTGCCGATGTAAGTCAGTCATGAGGGCAGTAGCGTTATGAAAAGGTTTTTACGGAAATCGCCGTGTTGCCAGCGGATCAAGTGGTACAGCGCATCTTGTTTTTCTAAAATCAGCGCATAGCCATTGGGATCAAACCGGCATTGCCCAAAGAAGCCATAGACTAAAATCATATAAGCTAATTCTAATAAAAAAACATTGGCGGCAGGATGGCTTTCTAAGCGTTCAATGAGCATAAAGGCGCGATTATCGGCGAGCGCTTCTTGGTAATAATGGGTTAATAAGCTGTAGCCTGGGCTAAAACCACTGCTAGGGCCATGCTCGACAATATCGTCTAGCAGCGAACAGAGAAAATAACGTCCAACCGAGATGGCATCGTCGTGTAATTTATTGTCGCAAGCTTGATTAAAACGTTGAATTTGGTCGATTAATTGTTGTTGTAAAAAGGCTGGGTCAAATTCTTGAGGTAATAATTGTAAGCGTGAGGCGGTCGCGAATAACGTCTGACTGGCGGTTAATAACGGGTTTAAAGATGATTTTAATCGTGCTTCAGCTTGGGGATTAAGTCGCTCGCGCATATGGGTGGCGAGTGAAATTTGCCCTGACTGGTTGGCGCTAATGGTAGAATTACGAATTTTCAAAAAATCACTCATGTTCGCCCTTGAATTTTGCCGTTACCAAAAATTGCTTACTAACACAGTCGAGTATTCGTTATGATCGATGCTGCATCCATTCAATCCACTATGGCAGCTTTAGTCGCGCAAGTAGAGGCTTACAATTATGCCTATTTTGTGGCTGACAATCCACTGGTTCCGGATAGTGAATATGATCGGGTATATCAAGCTTTGGTGAAATGGGAACAAGACTATCCAGCGTATTGTTTGCCGTATTCTCCTACCAAGCGGGTGGGTGGGGCAAAAGCGGCGTCTTTTCGCAGTGTGCAACATAGTGTCCCGATGCTATCGCTCGATAATGCCTTCAGCGATGAAGAAGTATTTAGTTTTGGTCAACGCTTGATGGAGCGCTTAAAAACACTGGCAATCGGTGCCGAAGGGGGGTTGATTTTTGCGGCCGAACCTAAATTAGATGGTTTGGCAGTGAGTCTCTTGTATCGATCTGGGGAATTTATTCAAGGATCGACGCGTGGTGACGGTCAAACAGGAGAAGATATCACCCGTAATTTAAAAACAGTGCGTAATATTCCATTGAAGTTACGTGGTGACGCTATTCCTGACTTGCTTGAAGTGCGGGGTGAAGTCTTCATGACAAAAGGGGGTTTTCAAGCTTTAAACAGGCGTCAAAAAGACGCTGGGGATAAATTATTCGCCAATCCTCGCAATGCCGCCGCCGGCAGTTTGCGTCAATTAGACCCGGAAATTACCCGTGCCCGACCCTTGCAATTTTATGCTTATGGCAATGGCCAAGTGCAAGACTGGCCATTGCCCAGTAGCCATAGCCTCGTGATGGCCCAGTTAGCGACGTGGGGCATTCCCGTGCCACCGATTAGTGCCGTGGTGCAAGGTATTGAAGGTTGTTTGCACTATTACCACGCTTTACGGTTGAAGCGTGATCAATTGCCTTATGATATCGATGGCGTGGTCTATAAAGTCGACGATATCGCGTATCAGCAAGCGCTGGGTTTTGTGACGCGGGCACCACGCTTTGCCATCGCCCATAAATTTCCAGCTGAAGAACAGTTAACCCAAGTGTTAGCGATTGATTTTCAAGTGGGTCGTACAGGGGCCTTGACCCCTGTAGCACATTTAACGCCTGTACTGGTCGGCGGCGTGCATGTCAGCAATGCGACACTGCATAATATCGGTGAAGCGCACCGTAAAGATGTCCGTGTGGGTGATACGGTCATTGTTCGCAGAGCCGGTGATGTGATTCCTGAAATCGTCAGTGTGTTAACGGATCGGCGATTGGCAGGTATGCTGCCGCTTGAATTGCCAGATGCGTGTCCGGTGTGTGGTGGAGTGGTGACAAAGCCAGTGGATATGGCCGCCGCTCGGTGTATGGCCGGCTTAAGTTGCCCGGCGCAATTGCGCGAAAGCCTCAAACACTTTGTGTCACGCAAAGCGTTGGCGATCGATGGCATTGGCGATAAATGGATCGAACAATGGGTTGAGAAAGGCTTGGTGCGAAATCCGAGTGATTTTTATCACTTGACGCTGCCGACCTTGTTACAATGTGATCGGATGGCAGAAAGATCGGCGCACAATATTCTGCAAGCGATTGAAGCATCCAAACAAACGAGTTTGGCACGTTTTCTTTATGCACTCGGGATTCGTGAAGTGGGTGAAGCGACAGCCAAGGCATTGGCTAAACATTTTTTAACGTTGGAAGCCATTTTAGCCGCCGATGCCGATGCTTTGCGACAAGTTACTGATGTGGGACCAGTGGTGGCTGAAGCACTGACGCTTTTTTGTCACGATAAAGCCAATCTTAACGTGATTCAAGCCTTGCGTGAGGCAGGGGTGAGTTGGCCCAGTGTGTCAGCAGAAGCCGTTAGTGATAATCCTTTCAAAACTAAAACCGTGGTCTTGACCGGCACCTTAGAACATTTAAGCCGCGAAGATGCCATCGAACGTTTGCAGCGTTTAGGCGCGAAAGTGACCGGTTCGGTGACACGTAAAACTACCTGGGTAGTGGTCGGCGCCAATGCCGGCAGTAAATTAGCCCGCGCGACAGAATTAGGGGTCGAAACATTGACCGAAGATCAATTTTTAACGAAATTACAAGCAAGCGAATAATATGAATAATACGCCCAATACGGTCTATCAAGCGGCCTTAAACAGTGGCAAATGGCAAGCGGATCCAGCGCAAGCTGCGGTAGCAGATTTATTAAATACCTTGTATCTGGCGCTAGAAGCAAAACCCACGATCATGACCAAGCTGCGACGTGCTTGTCGGCTGCCTACAAAAGCGCCTCAAGGGGTGTATTTATTTGGCGATGTGGGGGCTGGTAAAACCTGGTTAATGGATTTATTTTATAGCACTTTAACGGTTCGTAAGTGGCGCTTGCATTTTCACCAATTCATGCGCGAAGTGCATCATGAATTAAAATGTCTGCAAGGTCATAAAAACCCTTTGGAATTAATCGCTAAACACATGAGCCACAAGGCACGAGTGATTTGTTTTGATGAATTATTTGTCGGCGATATTGCCGATGCGATGTTGTTGGGGGAATTATTTCAGTATTTGTTTAAACGTGGTGTGGTGTTGGTGGCGACCTCGAATGTACCGCCTGAGGATTTGTACCGTAATGGCTTACAACGAGCGCGCTTTTTACCCGCAATCGACGCGCTAAAAAATCATATGATTGTCAGACAAGTGCGTTCATTAAAAGATTATCGCTGGTTGACGATGGTGACGCAAGGAGTGTATTTCTCGAGTTTGGATGAAGCAAATGAAGCTTTTTTTAAAGCCTTGTATTTTCAATTAACCGGCACTAACCAATTAGCGCCGGTTAAGCTGGAGATCAATCAACGTGAAGTGCCGGTCGTGAGTCAGCATGAAGAAGTCGTGTGGTTTGATTTTAGTCATGTGTGTACATCACCCCGATCGATTCAAGATTACGTGGTACTCTCTAAAAAGTTTCGGGTGTTTTTTCTTGATAAACTGCCACAGTTTAATGAGTCAAATGAAGATCAAGCTTGGTATTTGATCGGCCTGGTCGATGTGCTTTACGATGCCCATTGTCGCTTAGTCATTCGCGCGGCAGTACCGATGCGTGAATTATATCAAGGCCGGCAATTTAGTTTTGAATTTCAACGCACCACCAGTCGTTTACACGAAATGCAAGGTGCCAGTTATTGGGCTTAAATAGGACTTATATATGAATATGCCAGCTTACCGTCAATACCCGACCAGAGCGCCAGAAAACAGTAGTGAACGAGAAAAATTTTTAACAAAATTAGGCTTAGAGCATTTGCTCAATGCTTGGCAATGGTTTGAATGTTATCAATTAGGCCCTTATGTCGCACCCTATACCGCGATGGAAAAA
This sequence comes from Gammaproteobacteria bacterium, assembly GCA_947378515.1. Lineage (GTDB taxonomy): Bacteria > Pseudomonadota > Gammaproteobacteria > CAISUE01 > CAISUE01 > CAISUE01. Next base: position 7,612 of record CANCKG010000013.1, read on the forward strand.
GTGGCATATACTGCTTTAGATAATTTACCGCCGAGTATTCAGGGTCGTGGCAAGGTAGAAATCAAAGACGGTTATCGCATCATCAAGATGAAAGGTGCCTTGACCATCTATGATTTTGGGGATTATTTAGCCACTTCAGCCGGTGATCAAGATAATTTTGGTTCGACCGCCACCGGCATGCTGTTAAAAAGTGTCGAATTGATGTTAGAAACCATGGAAGAGCGAGGTGCTAATCAAATCGCTTTTGATGATCATTGTCTCGACGCTGCCAAAGTGTTGGCGACAGTCTTGGCAACGGAAAAAGATATGCTCGTGTATGGCTTCGATATCCCCGCCGAACAAAAGAAAGCGTTGGAAGAATTGTTTGGTCGTCGTTTAACCAAGCGTCAATTGGCCGAACTCACCGCCGAATCACCAGAATGATGGAATTTTAATGAATTATGATCACGCGTATCACGCCGGCTGTTTCGCCGATGTCTTTAAACACATCGTGGTATTGGCGATTTTACGTAAATTACAAAAAAAATCGACGCCGTATTGTTATTTAGAAACCCATGCCGGTGGCCCTTATTATGATTTGCGCGGGTTTGAAGCGAGTAAAACGGGCGAAGCGATCAATGGTATTCAAAAAATTTGGACGCTCGATTGGCCCGAACCCATCATGCAAGATTATTTAGCCTTAATCCGCCAAGTGTCGCATTTTAATAAACCCAATGCCTGCAGCGTTTATCCAGGATCCGGCGCCATTGCTGCCGAAGTGATGCGCTACAATGATCGTTGTGTGTTGCAAGAATTAGCAATCAACCCTTTCATTCAATTAGAACGTTTTTTCGAAGGCAATAAACGTGTCGCTTGTTATCATCAAGACGGTTACGCGGGTTCCAAAGCATTTTTGCCGCCACTTGAAAAACGTGGCTTGGTATTGATCGATCCGCCTTATGAAGAAGTGCATGAATGGAAAAAATTGAAAGAATACTTAACTATGGCTTTAAAACGTTGGCCAACCGGTATTTTCGCGATTTGGTATCCGATCAAAGATCGTTGGGGTATCGATAAAAATCTGAGTAAATTAACCGCCGATCTCAGTCAACCATTCGTACGTTTAGAATGCTGTCCCTTGCTAGATGACGTTCCTTATCGTTTAAATGGCACTGGCATGTGCGTGATTAATCCACCGTGGTTATTAGCCGAAGAAATTAGGCCCATTGCCAATAAGTTGGCGAAAGCGTTTGGAGAATAGGCCCATTATTGTTGCGACAGTGTCGCAACAATGGATAATAATATTGCGTAACATTTTATTAATAGTTATAATGGTTCCAACAACACCTGCCACGCCTCTCTTAGAAGCGCAACTCTGGCGGGTTTTTTTACGCCTAAATGGGGTGAAACGTGGAATATCTTAAGCCACCACTATCTTACGAAGAACAGCTCGATTTGTTAATTCAGCGCGGATTACAAGTGACCGATAGAACGTCCACGCTAAGATTTTTAAAAAATGTCAGTTATTATCGATTAAGCGCTTATTTTTTACTTTTAAAGAAAAATAGTGTATTTAAGAAAGATATAAAGTTTTCAGACATTATAGATTTATATACTTTTGATCGTAAATTAAGATTGTTGATATGGGATGCAATTGAGCCTATTGAGATAGCTATACCGCTCG
>CANCKG010000014.1 GCA_947378515.1 Gammaproteobacteria bacterium
GGGTGACAAGAAATTAGCACCACAGCAAATTTCTGCGCAAATCTTAATCAAAATGAAAAAAACCGCCGAAGACTATTTAGGTCATCCCGTTCACGAAGCGGTTATCACGGTTCCAGCGTACTTCAATGATTCACAGCGTCAAGCAACCAAAGATGCCGGTCGGATTGCTGGTTTAGAAGTAAAGCGGATCATCAATGAGCCGACTGCAGCCGCTCTTGCTTATGGTTTGGATAAAAAGAAAGGCGATTCAGTCATTGCTGTTTACGATTTGGGTGGTGGTACTTTCGATATTTCGATCATTGAAATTGCCGATGTCGATGGTGAACATCAATTCGAAGTATTAGCGACCAATGGCGATACATTCTTGGGTGGTGAAGATTTTGATATGCGCTTGATCGACTTTTTGGTCGATGAATTCAAAAAAGAACAAGGTTTGGATTTGCGTAATGACCCATTAGCCTTGCAACGTTTGAAAGAAGCCGCTGAAAAAGCCAAAATTGAATTGTCTAATGCTCAACAAACCGATATCAACCTACCGTATGTTACGGCTGATTCGACTGGTCCTAAGCATTTAAACATCAAAATTACCCGTGCAAAATTAGAATCTTTAGTGGAAGATTTGATTCAAAAGACGATCGCTCCTTGTCGGACAGCATTGAAAGATGCGGGTAAAAAAATTAGCGATATCAATGAAGTGATCGTCGTCGGTGGGCAAAGCCGGATGCCGAAAGTGTTAGAGGAAGTGCAGAAATTCTTTGGCAAAGAGCCACGGCGTGATGTGAATCCCGATGAAGCGGTAGCGATCGGTGCGGCGGTACAAGGTGGTGTTCTGTCCGGTGAAGTGAAAGATGTATTGTTGTTAGACGTTACGCCATTATCCTTGGGCATTGAAACCATGGGCGGCGTGATGACTAAGTTGATTGAAAAAAATACCACGATTCCGACCAAAGCATCCCAAGTATTTTCGACGGCTGATGATAATCAAACCGCGGTGACGATTCATGTTTTGCAAGGTGAGCGTGAAATGGCGTCGGCCAATAAATCTTTGGGTCGCTTTGATCTCACCGATATTCCTGGCGCGCCACGTGGCGTGCCACAAGTGGAAGTCACCTTTGATATCGATGCTAATGGTATTTTGAATGTGTCGGCGAAAGATAAATCGACTGGCAAGGCGCAATCTATCGTAATTCGTGCGTCAACTGGTTTGTCGGAGGAAGAAATTCAAAAAATGGTGATGGATGCTGAAGCGCATAAAGAAGACGATCGTAAATTCCACGAATTGGTCAGTGCCCGTAATCAAGCGGATGCTCTGGTGCATTCGGTTAGTAAGTCGTTAACGGATGCGGGTGATAAAGTGCCGGGTGATGAACGCGCTAATATTGAAGCGGCCCTCAATGATTTGAAAGACGCGATGAAAGGCAACGATAAAGAAAATATCGAAGCGCGAACCCAAGCATTGAGTAAAGCCTCTGAAAAATTAGCCGGTGCGCAAGGTCAATCTGGTCCAGAAGCAACGCCAGATATGGCTGAAGCGGCACCTAAAAAAGCTTCTGATGATATTGTCGATGCTGAGTTTGAAGAAATTAAAAAATAAAACTGGTGGGGTGAATCTCCACCCCCCATTTTTCATCGCCCTGATGGCTTGTTATATCATCGGGGCCTTGTTCGTTTTACAGTAATAGAACTAATAACCTAGAAAATGCTCTGGCTTTTATGTTCTGTACTGTGTAATGGCCAAAGCCTATAAGAATTTAGCCCCAGGCAATGCCTAGGGAACAATGTTGGAAAAGGTTGCTATGTCTAAACGTGATTATTATGAAGTACTGAGTATCAGCCGTGATACCAATCCGGAAGAATTAAAAAAAGTTTATCGCAAATTAGCGATGAAATATCATCCAGATCGCCATCAAGGCGCTGAAAACGCAGAAATTGAAGAACAATTCAAAGAAATCAAAGAAGCTTACGAAGTCTTGAGTGATGCGAATAAACGGGCGGTGTATGATCGTCATGGTCATGCTGGTTTAAGCAATGGTGGCGGCCACAGTGGTTTTGGAGGTAGCAGCTTTGCCGATGCCTTTGGCGATGTGTTTGGCGATATTTTTGGTGGTGGCAGAGGGCGCCAACAAGAGCAGCGGGGTGCCGATTTAGGCTATCAAATGGTCCTGACTTTAGAGGAAGCAGCTTTTGGTTGTGATAAAGACATTCAAATTCCGAAACATGTCGAGTGTGGTAGCTGTAATGGATCAGGTGCCAAAAGTGGTTCACAACCGATTACCTGTCATACCTGTGATGGTTATGGCCAGGTTCGCATGCAGCAAGGCTTTTTTTCGGTTCAGCAAGCGTGTCCGACGTGTGCTGGTGCTGGCAAGATTATCAAAGATAAATGTAATAAGTGTCATGGCCATGGTGTTGTTAAAGAAAATAAAACCTTAGCGGTCAAAATTCCAGCGGGGGTCGATAACGGCGATCGCGTTCGGATGAATGGTGAAGGCGAAGCGGGTGCTAATAAAGCCCCGGCAGGTGATCTTTATATCCAAATGAAGATCAAAACGCATGATTTGTTTGAGCGTGATGGTGCGGATTTGCTCTGTGAAGCGCCTATTAGTTTTAGCTTGGCGGCTTTAGGTGGGGAATTGAAAGTGGCGGCTCTTGATGGCTGGGTGAACTTAAAAGTTCCGTCAGAAACCCAAACCGGTCGCGTTTTTAGAGTGCGCGGCAAAGGAATAAAGCGTTTGCAGCAAAGTGGTCATGGTGATTTATTATGTCGTATTATCGTGGAAACACCGGTTGGGCTGTCAAAAACGCAACAAGCACTATTGCAAGAATTTGCTAAGGAAAGTGAGAGTTCAGCGCAAAAAACGCAGCCTAAGCAGTTTTCCTGGTTGAAAAAAGTGAATGCTTTTGTCGATCGGGTTATTAAATAAAGAGGTGGCATTATGCAAAAGATTCCAATGACAGTTCGTGGAGCGCAGTTGCTCAAAGAAGAATTGCTACGCTTAAAAACCATCGAGCGACCCGCTATTATTCAAGCGATCGCAGAAGCGCGTGCTCATGGTGATTTGAAAGAGAATGCCGAATACCACGCGGCCAAAGAGCAGCAGAGTTTTGCCGAAGGGCGAATTCAAGAGGTTGAAGGCAAGCTGGGTAATGCCCATGTGATTGATATCAGTACTATTGCCAATACCGGTAAAGTCATTTTTGGTGCCACTGTGACCATTGTTCATTGTGAAACCGAAGGTCAATTGCGTTATCAACTAGTAGGTGATGATGAAGCCGATGTTAAAGAAGCGAAGTTATCGATTAATTCACCGATGGCGCGGGCCTTGATTGGTAAATCGATTGGTGATGTGGTGTTAGTGCAGACGCCAAATGGTCCGGTCGAATATGAACTTACCCAAGTCGATTACCTATGATGAGTTTTTGGTGGACGGCATTGATCGCGCTGATCGTTACCGTGATTTTTTTATCGGGTATGAGTCCTGTAGCACGCAAAATTGGTTTGGTGGATTTGCCGGGGGGGCGCAAGACCCATCGTGGTAGCGTCCCGTTGATTGGTGGTTTGGGCATAGCATTGGGCATGACGATTGGCTTTTTATTATTGGCGATCAGTTTGAGCACCTTTCGGGCCTATTTAGCTGGCGTGGTCTTGTTACTGGTTATTGGTGTTTTAGATGATTTCAATGAAGTATCGCCGCGCTTACGCTTAATGGCACAATTGTGCGTCGCACTATTTTTGAGTTGTTGGGCCGGTTTACAATTAGATCAGTTTGGTAACTTTTTAGGTTTCGCCGATTTTTCTCTGGGGCTATGGGCGATTCCCGTGACCGTGGTGATGGTGATTGCTTTGATCAATGCGGTGAATATGATCGATGGCATGAATGGCGTAGCGGCAGGAACCTCGTTTTTATCGTTGCTAACAATGCTGGTAATGTACACCCAGTTAGGGGCTCTTGAAAGTCATGCCATGCTGTTAGTTATTTGTGGCTCGGTAGTGGGATTTTTAAGTTTTAATTACCCAATGTGGCATTATTCGCACCGCTTAGTGTTTTTAGGCGATGCGGGTAGTACTTTGTTGGGCTTTACGCTGGCTTGGTTTGGTATTAAATTAAATGTCATGACGCACGGTGTGGTATCGCCGGTGTTGCTGTTATGGATTTTCTTAGTGCCAATTTGTGATTTGGTGACAGTGACTGTGCGCCGGGTCTTGATTAAACGGGTGTCGCCGTTTACCGCTGATCGAGAGCATATGCATCATTTTTTTCATGCCTTAGGATTACGCCAATCGCTGGTAACGTTGGTCATCTTGTTGTTGAGCTTATTCGGTAATGTGATCGCACTACGTTTTTATTTTCATCCGATGACAAATAATTGTATTTTTGCCTTGTTTGTCTCAGTGTTTGTCGTGTATTTTGTATTAAGTCAACTTTTCTGGCTAAAGCATCAGTCAGCCCGTTAATTATAAACAAGGAATTTTTATGAGTGAAGCCTCAGTAAGTGAACCCCCAGTAAGTAGCCCCGAAATGCAATTTTCAATTCAACGTATTTATTTGAAAGATTGTTCTTTCGAAACGCCGAATAGCCCCGATGTATTCCGTATCGATTGGCAACCACGAGTCGATTTTGAATTACAAATTTTGCACAATGAATTGCAAACAGGCGTCTATGAAGTGATTGTTGCCGGCACGGTGACTGCTAAATTAGAAGAAAAAGTGGCTTTTTTAGCCGAAGTAAAACAAGCTGGCGTGTTTACCGTTCAAAATATTCCGGCCGAACAAATTCCAGTCATTTTAAACGTGGTTGCACCGAATGTGCTATTCCCGTATTTTCGTGAAGCTGTATCGAATTTAACCGTTCGTGGTAGCTTTCCTCAATTGAGTCTGGATCCCATTAATTTTGAAGCTCTGTATGCTCAGCGCATTCAACAGCAAATGACCACCGGTGAAAGCACCACCACGATTCAATAAAGAAATAGTAGGGGGTGGGTCTTTGTGGCCCACCCGTCGGAGTTGCGAGTTAAGAGTTGCCACAAACAGTCAATGTGGTTCCAGTATAAATAATTATTTGTTTGCTATAGATAAGTCTTGTTACCATTCGTCATAAATGCTATCATTCGCGATCAATATTCAAGTAGCGTTTTGGAGTTTTACATGTCTAGAGTTTGTCAAGTTACCGGTAAAGGCCCAATGGTCGGTAACAATGTGTCACATGCCAATAACAGAACCAAACGACGTTTTTTGCCAAATTTGCATTATCGTAAACTTTGGGTCGAAGAATTACAGCGTTTTGTTAAATTACGGATCAGCAGTCACGGTCTTCGGATTATCGATAAAGTCGGTATCATGAAAGTGCTTGAAACTATGATCGCTCGTGGTGAAAAAATCGACGGTTTATAAATCATCAAGCTTAATGATTTACTCCAAAGGATAATATAAGAGAGGCCGATTATGGCAAAGAAGGGTCGTATCACCGTAGAGTTACGTTCCACCGTTAGTACGCATTGGTATACAACGACCAAGAATCCGAAAACGATGACCACAAAAATGAAGATAAAGAAGTTTGATCCAATTGCTCGTAAACATGCGCTTTACGAAGAAGGTAAAGTACGTAAATAAAAGACTAACACATTTTATTTACCCAAAAACCCTGGCTTTTTAGTCGGGGTTTTTTATGGGGAATTTTTAAAATAAGGATATCCATTCAGCACCTACGCGCGGAAAACCTAGCGTGTGTGCAGGTTAAGGGGGAAAATCGCGATTTTGCTACCATAAGGCTTTTTCTGCCTTATGGGCAAACCCGGCTAGCAAGAAACACTCCGGCCTTTAGGCCGGAGTGTTTTAGACTTGGAAGAGGTGTGCAAATCGAACAAGTCCGCACCTTGTGAAACCTTAGGCGTAGGCCGAGGTACGGTGCTCCTATCGCCCTGAAGGGTGGGGTTTCAAACCAGCTAAGGAATTTGGATGAACATCCATGCTCATGGCGCTTTGTGGGAAAAAGCTCACGCTTTTTCTGTTTCCACAAAGCCCTCTTAACATCCCCCAGAGCAACAGGAGTTACAGCTCAGCTTCTACGTAAAATATAGTAAATGTGCTGAATAGATACGATTACACTAATAATGCCGCATACACCAAGCGTTGTTCGACGCATAAGACTTGAAATGTCCCCATGGCCGCATAGGTGGTCATGACTTCTAAAGGAAGGCATTGGTCACGAATGAAGCATTGCAACTCAGGCGCTAAAAACTGCATGTTTGCGCCGGTTCCCAGTAGGATCACATCGGCTTTTAACGCCAGCAATGCGGCAAGATCCGTGCGATGGATATTCGTTATGCTTTGTGGTTGCCAAGCAACAAGGCTGTGAGCCGATACCAAGACACTGCTTTGGTAAACGTGCTCGTTGATCACCAACGTTCCAGCACTATAGCTTTGAAGCTGATAGTCGCTGCTATCGGACATTAAAATAAAGTCCATCACTTAACTCCTAAACATGCGTAGTAAGTTGCCCATCAGTAAGCCGAAATTGGCCTGCCGTCACGACCAAATCGCCCGCTTTAAGGCCTTGCAATACGGCTGTGACATGATCAAGACTAGCACCAACAGTGATTAATTGTAAGTGGGCTTTTTGCGCGGAATCGATGACATACACATAAAATTGACCCTGTTGATTTTCACGAATGGCTTCGCTTGGAATGAGAATTACGTGATCGTTAATAGCCCCATCGACCGTTATTTGAATCAATTGGCCTGGCCACATCGCGGCATTAGTGTTAGCGAAGCTGGCTTTTAGAATAATACTACTGGTGGCAGGGTCAATTTGATTATCAATAAAATCAATGGTACCTGTTAGTTTCAAGCGCTGATCATCAAGCGAGGTTGCCGACACATGAACTGCAGAATTAGTCAGTGCTTGCTTGACCAAGTCTATGTTGGTTGATGGTAGACTGAATTGCACTTCTATCGGTTGAAATTGATTGATCGTCACCATCGGTGTCGGGTCATTGGCTAAAATCAAATCGCCTACTTTGGGAACGATATTGCCAAGACGGCCGCTGATGGGTGCTTTAATTGTGCAATAAGACAGGAGCAAGGCGGCACTATTAACAGCGGCTTGGTCGGCTTTAACGGTGGCTTGAGCGGTTTTGGCATTTGCTAAAATTTGACTAAAGAATTCTTTAGCAATGAAACCTTGTTGTGCGAGTGTGGTGTAACGGGTTAATTCTTGTAACGCATAAACGGCAAGTGCTTGGTCTTTGTTAAGCAGTGCTGTTGCTTGGTTGACAGCCGCATTAAACGAAGCTGGATTGATGCTGAATAAGACATCGCCAGCTTTAACGCCTTGGCCTGATTTGACCAATACTTGGGCCAGTTGACCGGCAACTTGAGATTTAATAGCAACTGTTTGCATGGCAACAGCTGTGCCAATCGTGGTGATTTCCGGCGTTAAATTACCGCGTGTTGCAACGTTGATCGAGACTGCTATGGCAGTCTGAGCCTGTTGTTTATGGCCTTTGAAATAATAGCCACATAAGCTTAAAAAAAGTAATGTTAAGACTGCAAAGCTTAAGTGTTTTGGACTAATTGCGGTAAACCATTTCATCATTAAAAACGCCTTGATAATTAGCAAATTGCTCGGTAATTTTTGTTTGTCGCGTTGCGATAGCCAGTTGAAAAATGAAGAGGCTAAATACGCCAATACTCAAAAAATCCCAGCCAAATGAAAGATAGCCGCGCCCCCCGAAACAGCCTAGATAAGAAATCCCGAGTAATCCAAGTAAATAAGGTATTAGCCAGGCTAAGCCACGTAAACCTAGGTTGCTAGGGGTTTTTCGGTGTTGCACAAGCAGAGTGATGAGTAGGATTGCCAGGCCAAGCCCGACGGCAATAGCGAGTTTAGATAATGTTGCCCAGCCGGTCCAATAGCTTAATAAATTGCAACAATAAAAAGCGAATAGGCAAACAGGATACGCATAGGGTAAGCGGAAAGGCCGTGTTTGATCGGCTAAGTTTTTACGTAAGCAAATGAGTACAATTGGCCCCATGGCATAAGAAATAACAATGGCCGCCACTAAAAAACTGACCATATTTTGCCAGCCAGGTAAGGGTAAAAATAACAGAATCCCGACCACAAAATTAACACCAATGGCCCCGATCGGCATATTGTTTTTTGTTAACCGCGTTAAAAAATGCGGTAGATAACCGTTTTTACTCATGGCAAAGACTAAGCGGGCAGTGGAAGTAACATAGATTAAGCCAGCACCCAATGGCGATACACCCGCATCGATAAATAGTGCATAGACCAGATAACTCAAACCCAACGCCGCAGCAATCCCCACAAAGGGGCCAAGATCGCCTTTAAATTGTAATTGGGCCCAGCCATGGGCTAATTCACTCGGTAAGACGGCACCGATAAAGGCTACTTGTAAGCCTAAATAAATTAATAAACAGATACTGACTGACATTATGATCGCTAGCGGAATTGATCGCCCAGGATTTTTAGCTTCGCCGGCGAGCTCGACGCAGTGTTTGAAGCCGGTAAAGGCAAAAGCGATGCCGCCGGAGGCGATGGCCGCAAAGATGCCATGCCAATGCGAGGCGATGTCATTGGGTAGTGTGAAATTAGTGGCTATAAAGCGGGCATGAATGAGGCATAGCACCGTTGCGGCAATGATGAAGAGTTTAAAAATAAAGAGTATGAAATTAACACCGATTAAGCCTTTGAAACTAACGACATTGAGGATGCATAAAGCGAGCATTAAGAGGCAAGCCCATGCTAAACCAATACTGGTGAGTTCAGGCGTGCCTGCTACTTGATGCATCAAGCTCGGAAATTTGGTCGCGGCGTATTGCAACATAGCTTGAGTCTCGATCGGCGCCATAGTAACCGAAGACAGCCAGGTGATCCAACTAATGACAAAGCCGGTAATTTTACCATGGCTAAGTTCAGCGAAACGCGCACTGCCGCCGGCGATGGGCAAGAGACTGGAAATTTCGGCGAAACTTAAGGCGATCACCAAAGTCGCCAGTCCCCCGAGTAACCACGCCCAGATAACGTCGCTGCCGGCTAAGCGCGCGGCATAGAGGGGCGCAAATAACCACGCTGAACCGATCATGCCATTGATGCTGATGAGTAAAAGTTGACTGCTGCTGAAGCGTCGTTGCTCGGCCATGGTGAATCCGTTGTTTTATAGCCTTTGGCCGTAGCGTTGACCGAGTTCATAGAGATAATTCCAGGTATAAATACCACTCTGATGCCCA
>CANCKG010000015.1 GCA_947378515.1 Gammaproteobacteria bacterium
GTCAATGGCAGCCAAGTTGCCATGCCTTTGATCGCGTCATCAGTGCATTTTCGCGTATGTTTACTAAAGATCCCGAGGTGCCACCGTTGTTTGATGTGCCAGCTCATCCTTACGCTACTTTAATTTAAATTAATAGAATAACAATAATGAATAATGATATAGAAGGAATACCTAACGATGGCGATGTGGCTGAATCCTACCACCTGACAGACCCTTTATTAACGGCTGCTTCCTCCGTTGATAATTACCACTATTATGCCGTGCTCTTAGCGGCAATCTCCTTAGTCGCCTCTGGTAGTGCATCGGAAGGCGCTCAGGCGATGTACGCAGAATGCACTACCTTTGATTATGAAAATTTCATAGCAGAGTTTTTTACCAACAATAACGCGCTAGAAAGTTTTTCTCTTGCATTGATTATTATCGGCGCGGCTTCGACGGCGATTCAAAGTGCGTGCCTTGAGTTTAGTTACACGCTTGACTTTCTTAAAGACCCAAGGACCCTATTTTCCACGTCAAACGACAGCGACTTTAAATTAAATCCTTATCAAAAAATCGCTTTAGCAACAACCATAATACTCGGCGCATCGGTTAGAGGTATTATTTCGATCATGGGCTACTATGCCATTAATGGCAATCTCAGCACGCTTGCCAAGGCTTTTATTTATGCAAGCTCGGCCATCGATGTCGTGCTCACCATGGCAACCGATGGCACTTATTTAAAAAATAATTATTTATGGTTACGTTCAAAAAACACAGATTCTAACTCCAGACAAGAATTAACAACTCTTTTTCAAGCGACGCATGGCGAAAGCAATCCCATTCTCAGCAGCCAAAAAAGTCAAGTGGCTTTCTATAGTACTTTTTTCTTAGGCACCCTGGCGGTTTCAGGTGAAGTGGGTTTGGCAGCTTTAGCATTAAAGCAATTCATCGACAAAGGTAATGCCGAACCATCGGATACCGCAAACGGTTTAATAACTACCTTAATGGTCTTTAGCTTAATTGGTTTTTTTGCCTTATTAACCGCCAGTGATACCCTAACTTTTGCTAAAAAAATGGCCGTTTATTGTGAAAGTGATACCCTCTCAAATACCGACACGCCGCTAACAAAACCTTGCTGCACGAACTTAACCACCGCTATGGCGGCGTTTATTTCCATCGCTGGTGCGGCTGTTCGCACTATCGGGACGTTTGGTGGCACGCAACATTTAGCAGAATTATGCAAGCTCAATAAAACTCACCCTGGCGTCATGGTGGTCAGTGCCCTATTTGGTGGCATTAGGGCGGGGCAGTGCCTTAGCCTCGAAGGAATGGCGACAATTCAAGCTAGTTCCTCATGGTGCACGTGGTTTAAAACAGACGCTTACGCATTGCTAAACAATCACCCAATATTGTTACCTAATGATTGTTTAGAGCAGGACAACAGAAGCTTTGGCATACAAACAAATTTGGTATCCATTCAGCACCTACGCGCGGGGAACCCGCGCTAGTGCAGGTTAAGGGGGAGAATCGCGGCTCTCCCCCTTAACAATCCCCCATCGCTGCCAGTCGCCACTGGCGTAGATCTACGCGAGAAATAGGAAAATGTGGTGAATGGATACCAAATTCAAGAAAGTCTCTGGCCTTTAGGCCGGAGTGTTTTAGACTTGGAAGAGGCGTGCAAATCGAACAAGTCCGCACCTTGTGAAACCTTAGGCGTAGGCCGAGGTACGGTGCTCCTACCGCCCTGAAGGGCCGGGTTTCAAACCAGCTAAGGAATTTGGATAAATAATGTTGGTAAACTTTCTTTATATTTCATTCTACGTTAATTTCATATAAAATGAATTTTTTATTCAGAGGATAATACTGTGAAACGTAAAGCTACGACGATACTAAAAACAACGCGTGCTGCAGCTAGCGTCGGCAAACCGACTTTAACATTAACCGGTCCGTTATATGAACAACGAAAAGCCGCCTATTATGCACAAATCCCCGCACCTACCAAAGCGCCACTTGTTTATTATTATTCTCAAGCAGATTCCACCTTTCGTCATGCGAGTGTTAATAAAACCACGGATAGCTTTACAGTAAGTGTGTTAATAGTTGATACATGGCTACAAGTCACGGGTTATCCTGGTAACACCAGCGATGTGGATGCGCATTTTCCTAATGTTCAAGCAACGAATAGTCAACAGCTCAGTCCTGAATATGCTGTTAACCGTTTAGAAGCCGCAGCCACGGCGGTAATAGCACCCGTTAGTTCAACTCAGAGGATCATGATACACCCAACAGCAGCGACAGAGTTAACTATACCCATCGCCCCGGAGGGTGCGATGGGTATAAATTTAAAATAGCACTATACCGCTCGCCATAGGCACACGTTAAATCACAAACCTCGCATCTTGAATGGCCAGCGGTATATACCCATCGCACTGGAAAATGCGATGGGTATAGATTTAAAATAGAGCTATACCCATCGCCATAGGCATACATTAAATCGCTAACCTCGCATCTTCATTGGCGAGCGGTATAGTATTGCTTCAAGCGTGAAGGACTAACAGCACAGAAAATAATAATTTTTGCCCCCAGCACCTAATTCAAGGATGCTTAGGTACGAGGGGCGCAATGACGAATATTTTTAATCCGCTTCTTGTTTACGCAAAAAGGCAGGAATATCGAGGTAATTAATGTCTTGGCCTGCTTCATTAGACCCTGGCCCAGCAGCTTTAGCACGTGGTGGACTATAATGGCTGGTCGGACTGCTTTGACGGCGTAATAAGGCTGGTCGATCTAATTGTTGATAATCCAAACTGCCATCGGAACGAATCGAATCGTTCATCACAAACTGTTCTTCTTCGGCTGCATCACTGCGACCAAGTCCCGTCGCCACAATGGTCACGCGTAATTCATCCATCATCTCAGGATCAATTACGGTACCAACGACGACCGTGGCACCATCGGAAGTAATGCCTTTGATCGCTTCGCCGACTTCTTCAAATTCGCCGATCGACATATCCATACCAGCGGTAATATTCACTAACACGCCACGCGCACCGGATAAATTAGTATCTTCCAATAGGGGGCTAGCGATCGCTGCTTCCGCCGCCAAGCGAGCCCGATTTTCACCTTTGGCTACCCCTGTTCCCATCATCGCCATGCCCATTTCAGCCATGACGGTGCGCACATCGGCGAAATCGACATTAATCAAACCCGGTCGAGTAATTAATTCAGCGATCCCTTGAACCGCACCGTACAAGACGTTATTGGCGGCTTTAAAGGCATCTAATAAACTAACGTGTTTACCCAACACCGTTAACAACCGATTATTGGGAATAGTAATTAAAGAATCAACGGTCCGTGCTAAGGCTTTAATGCCTTCATCGGCAACCAGGGCTCGCTTACGACCTTCAAACGAAAATGGCTTAGTAACCACCGCCACTGTCAAGATACCCATTTCTTTAGCAATTTCAGCGACAACAGGTGCGGCTCCAGTTCCCGTACCACCACCCATGCCAGCGGTAATAAAAATCATATCGGCACCCGCTAACACGGCTTGAATGCGTTCACGATCCGAATAAGCCGCTTGCTTACCAATTTCAGGATTAGCACCCGCGCCTAAACCTTTAGTGATTTCTTCACCTAATTGCATGGTGATCAATGCATTCGAATTGCGTAAAGCTTGAGCATCGGTATTAAGACAAATAAAATCGACGCCTTCGATACTTTCAGTCAGCATGTATTCGACAGCATTGCCGCCGCCACCGCCAATGCCGATGACTTTAAGGTTTGCACTCTGTGAACCGGCATCACTAAATTCGAAGCTATTATTGGTCATGCTGCTTTTCGAAAAATCGCCCATAAATCATCTCATTAAAAATTAGTTAATCAATATGTATCCATTCACCACATTTTTCTATTTCTCGCGTAGATCTACGCCAGTGGCTCCTGTTGCTCTGGGGGAGAGTTAAGGTGGACTTCGTGAAAATAGAAAAAGCGCGAGCTTTTTCCCACGAAGCGCCATGAACACGGATGTTTATGGCCGGATTTGCCCATAAAGCAGGATAGCTTTATGGGCAAATCCGCGATCTTTTCGTTCAGGCTTTTCATCCTACCTGAACAAAAATCCCCGCCAAGAGCGTCATTGCTCTTGGCGTTCAACCAAAAAATGCACTGTATTTTTTGGCCTCTCCCTTAACATACACCACAGCTAAGTTTTCCGCGCGGTACGTGCGAAATATACCCATCGCATCTCAAGGTGCGATGGGTATAGTATCACGGTTGCCGCACCCTTAACAGGATTCACAACGAAAACCTCGAATGGATACTAGCGCGGGTTTCCCACGCACAGATGCTGAATGGATACCCTCTGATTTTCGCTTAGGCGATTCACCCAGCTAAGCTATTGGGCATTGGCGCACATTCCGGCGCTAAACAAGGGGGTGGTTGTTCACCCATATACAAAATCGAGCCATGACCTTGGTAATACCGACCGACCAAGCGTGGTTGCAGATAATAATAAATATTGCTTTGATCAACCGCATAGGCATTCAATGAATCTAACACTGCTACGTCAGCGACCGCAGATTGACTCGTATGCACAAACGCTTTGTTGGCCCGCAGATATTGTGCCTTTAACTGTGCGTGATCTTTTACGTTCGTGATCAATAAACCAGCTATTCCCGCTAAAAAAACTTGCTGCTGACCCGTTAATTGCACTAATAATTCTTTACTGTGTACCCAGGTAATCGCCACTCGACCACTATCGGTGACTTGCAACTCTCGGATGCCGACATCGCCAGTCAAGGTCACCGGCCCACTGTCACGAATACTCACCAACAAACCGGTACTTTTGATGCCGCCAATGCGTGCTTGCTGAACATGATTTAACACCAATTGCTGCAGCGGCACTAACGCTCCTTGCACCTGCACCGTTTCACTACCATCAAAATTCAACCGCTTCAACGACGTCGGTAAAGCTGTCGCTTGTACATCGCCACCACCTTGAATCGTTAAGACTTGCACGTTGGCTGGGATGGCAATAACTAAATTAGCTTTAGGTTTAAACAAGTCTTTTTTACTAAAGTTAAGCGTTAATTCACGCGAGCTATGACGCACGCTTAACTTAGGCGGCGCGCCAGCTGTGACCTTAACCGGTAATAAGGTGGCATTTGAGACCACCAATGTCACATTATTACCACCCGTATCGACCACTATTTCGGGTCGGCTAAGGACATTCCACGCAAGAGGTGGTTTAGGTGGCGTGAAAAAATCACTGTTAATCACACCACAGCCTGTCAAACACCCGACTAACATTAAACTACTTAAGCGCCATCCTTTCATGGTAGTTCCTTCATTATTATTTCTTTACGTAATTCTTTTGGCAAAGCAAAGGTAATTAATTCTTCACGACCCTGTAATTCGGTGACTTTTGTACCACCCAAGACTTTTAATCGCGCAATCACCGCTTGCACCAATATTTCAGGCGCTGAAGCCCCGGCTGTGACACCCACTAAGTTAACAGCCAACAACCATTCGGCTTTAATTTCGGCGGCATTATCGATGAGATAAGCACGCCGGCCCATTCTTTCGGCTAATTCACGTAACCGATTCGAATTAGAACTGGTAACTGAACCAACCACTAAGACCACTTCACATAATTCTGCCAACGTTTTAACCGCATCTTGACGGTTTTGGGTGGCATAACAAATATCGTCTTTTTTAGGGCCCATTATCTGTGGAAAGCGAATTTTTAATGCTGCCACCATTTTTTGGGTATCATCCACTGACAGCGTCGTTTGTGTCACGTACACTAAACGCTCGGGATTTTTCACCTTTAAATTTGGAATATCGGCTGTCGTTTCAATGAGGTAAATGCCGCCCGCTGGATTATCGTATTGACCTAAGGTTCCTTCTACTTCAGGATGCCGAGCATGACCGATTAATATACATTCATAATCTTGTCGCGCGCACCTGGCAACTTCCACATGAACTTTCGTGACCAACGGGCAAGTCGCATCGAATACTTTCAATTGTCGCGCATTCGCTTGCACGCGAATTTGCTGTGACACGCCATGCGCGCTGAAAATCAACGTGGCATTGTCTGGCACTTCGGCGACCGTCTCAACAAAGATTGCACCTCGCGCACGCAAATCATCAACCACAAATTTATTGTGTACTACTTCATGCCGCACATAAATCGGCGCCCCTAAGCTGTCTAAAGCCCGAACGACAATTTCGATGGCTCGATCTACACCGGCACAAAAGCCACGAGGATTTGCCAATATTATTTGCATAAACTAATTACCTTTATTAAACGTCACCAGAAGCTTGCCACTGAAACACGTTTGGGCGTAACGTTGCTTGACACGTTGCCAAGCTAAAGGCACACTCCGACAACCAAAAAAATTCTTGTAAACACATGCTGTCAAACTTAGCCGTACTGACTGCAAAATCAATGTGTAATGCCGCCTTAGTATCGTCAGCTGCTACGTTTAAAACAATATCTTTTAAACCTGTCGCACCGATACCAATACCGCACGCTTTCAACACTGCTTCTTTTGCCGACCATAAACGATAAAACCACTGCCGCTGAACACTACTGGCTAACGATTTTAAAACATCATACTCTTGTTGATGAAAAAATCGCTTTGCAATGTCCAGTGGCAATAACTTTTCACGCATGGTTTGGATATCCACGCCTAATTCCACGTCGCGACATAACGCTAACGCTACATAATGCCCACTGTGTGATACATTAAAATGCAATTCATGCGATTCTAACTGAGGCTTTCCATAAGCATTGTAACGAAAGCTTAAATCCCTTGGCGCTTGATCCACATAGCGTGACAAGATATTTCTTAAAAAATATTTCGCAAAGCAGGCTTGCTCACGCACTTTAGGCATTTTTTGATTCAGTGCTTGCAGCTCTGCCACGCTAAAGCACTGCTGATAATTTGTGTCAACCAACGGTGGGCACGTTCGACTATCCGCCCACCATAGGTGTACTTTATTACCTGTTAGCTGCATGTTAAATTAACAGGTCATTTGTTGAAATTATCGTTAACAAAGTCCCAATTCACTATTTCCCAAAACCGTTGCACATAAACAGCTCTGGCATTGCGATAATCGATGTAGTAGGCATGTTCCCACACATCGCAGGTTAATAAGGCTTGATCTTCCGTCGTTAAAGGCGTGCCAGCATTACCGGTGCTTCTCAATGCCAATTGGCCACTCGGTGTTTTCACCAACCAACCCCAACCTGAACCAAAAGTGCCAATCGCGGTTTTGGAAAATTGTTCTTGAAACGCTTCGAAACTACCAAAATCACGTTCAATAGCGGAAAATAGTGCACCGTCTGGCTTATTATCGGCTTTAACTGCCCGCAAACATTGAAAGTAAAACGTATGATTCCAAATTTGTGCAGCATTATTAAAAAACCCACCCGAAGATTTCTTTATGATATCTTCCAAGCTATCATGTTCAAATACAGTGCCTGGCAATAGCGCATTTAAATTTGTCACATAAGCTTGATGATGCTTACCATGATGGTATTCTAAGGTTTCGCGTGAAATAACCGGTTCAAGTGCATCTAATTCGTAGGGTAAGGCGGGTAAGATAACGGACATGGCTTTTTCTCCTGATAATTGCAGTAGCGACTATTATGCCATGAACGTTGACAGCACAACATTAGAACAACAAATTAATCATCTTGCCAGCCAATGCGTCCGTTGTGGCTTGTGCTTAACCGTGTGCCCCACGTATCAGATTAATCGCGTCGAGGCTGAATCACCACGCGGTCGCATCCAATTATTAGCGGCCGTGGCGAAAAGTGAATTATCCGTCGATGTCAGTCTTAAACAACATATCACCCAATGCTTGAGTTGTCGTCAATGTGAAACCGTATGCCCGACTAACGTTCCTTATGAACAATTGTTAATCCACGGTCGAACGTTATTGCAACAAAAAAATTCTAAAAAAGCCCACCTGCCTTTTATCATGACCATCATGACAGCCCATGCTTACTGGCGCCGATGGTTATTTGGTGCTTATCGTGCTTGCTCGAAACTCGGTTTATTAACATTAAGCCATCGCTTGGGTTTATTGCGCTTATTCAAGCTGAAGCGCTTACTCCGTTATTTACCCCGAAATATAGCGCCTACTTTCATCAATGCCGCACCTTATTACGCTCAAGCTAAACGTGGGAGCGTGCTGTTATTAACGGGCTGTAGCAGTGCTGTTTTAGAGCCACACACCCTGCGAGATGCTGTTCGGCTGTTAACTGCCTGGGGTTATGATGTCATCATCCCTAAAGAACAAGGTTGTTGTGGTGCGCTACATGCGCACGCTGGCTTCAACGCTAAAGCACAAGCGTTGGCCGCGAAAAATACCGCGCTCTTTCAAGCTCAGCCGCAAAAACTAAACGCTATCATTCAAGTCACCACCGGTTGCGCTTCGACTTGGCAAACGTATACACATTTACCCGCACCGATCGTCGATATTCAACAATTTTTACTCGATCAGTGGCCCAGCGATTTAGCACTCAAGTCGTTAACCTTAAGCGTCGCTGTTCATAGCCCTTGCAGTCAACGCAACGGTATGGGATCAGGAACTTTATCCATGACTTTGCTCAGTAAAATCCCTCAAATCCACTTAATCGGCTTTGGCGACACGACTTGCTGTGGGGCCGCGGGGGATTATTTTCTCAAACAGCCGCAACTTAGTGATCAACTGGGTCAACAAACCATCAACACCATTGCAGCGGCTACTATTACCGAGGTAGTTTCTGCAAATATCGGTTGCCGTTTACAACTCGCTAAACAATGGGCCGATCAAGGGATTGACACCTTACACTTTTGTCATCCGATTTCCTTATTGGCTCGCGCGGTATAACACCATTTAACCGTAGTGATAGGCCCATCTTGATGCTCCCAAGGTCGCGTATAGGTTAAATGAACTTCGCCACACTGAGCGGTAGTCACCAAGGGTTTGAGTTGAAACGTAAAATATTGCTTGCCAGGCGAACCCATCAAGTGGGGCTCAGATGGCTGATAGTGTTTAGCCATAAATTGCAAGCATTGAT
>CANCKG010000016.1 GCA_947378515.1 Gammaproteobacteria bacterium
TCAGGTGTTAAAATGAGATCTTGATTTGCGTGAATAACTTCAGGATGGTAAATACGGCAAGTGCGCATGACAGAGTTCGGAGGACAGATGACAGATGACAGATATATATTTTCCTGTCTTCTGTCATCTGTTTTCTGAATATGGCGTCCCTACGGGGATTCGAACCCCGGTTACCGCCGTGAAAGGGCGATGTCCTAGGCCTCTAGACGATGGGGACGGAGGCTTTTACTACTCAGAGGACAAAGAATAAAAGACAGAGGACAGAAACACCTCAAACCATTCAATCAATACCTCTTTTTTCAACTTAATAAAATTTAAGCTAAACTTCTGTCTTTTGAACATGGTGGAGGTAAGCGGGGTCGAACCGCTGACCTCTTGCATGCCATGCAAGCGCTCTACCAACTGAGCTATACCCCCACAACGAGTCGCATAGTTTAGCGATAGTTTAGTCACTTGTCAAACATTTAGCAACAATTACACTTACTTTTCTGTACTACGCAATACCAAACGTTCACGGATCCGTGCTTTACGACCCCGTAGATCACGTAAATAATACAATTTGGATTGACGCACATCGCCACGACGCTTAACGACAATACTGGCAATCATCTTACTGTGCGACTGAAATACGCGCTCTACACCTTCACCATGCGACATTTTACGAACCGTAAAGGCCGAATTCAAACCGCGATGACGACGGCCAATAACGACGCCTTCAAATGCCTGGATTCGCTCACGCGCGCCTTCTTTGACTTTAACATTCACAACGACCGTATCACCGGCTGAAAAAACTGGAATATCGTGACGTAATTGTTCGGCTTCGATTGCATCAATAATTTTGCTCATGAAAACATTACTCGTTGTTAATAAAATGGATGGTAAAAATTACCGTAAATCTGGACGCCGTTGCCGCGTCCTAAGTAGCCGCTGTTGCTCTCGCCATTTAGCTATCCGCGAATGGTTACCACTTAGCAATACTTCAGGAACACCCGTACCTTCAAACACTTCTGGCCGCGTATAGTGCGGGCAATCCAACAAGGTTCGATTATCACTATCTTTCAAACTAAATGAATCTTGTCGCGCTGATTCAGGCTCATTCAAGACACCCGGTAGCAACCGGCTTAAAGCATCGATCAAGACCATCGCAGGCAATTCTCCACCGCTTAAGACATAATCACCAATCGACCATTCTTCATCAACATAACGATCGATGAACCGCTCGTCAATGCCTTCGTAACGTCCAGCAATGAAAATAAACGCCGATTCGTTAGCCATCGTTGTTATTGCGTCTTGCTTCAACACGCTACCTTGCGGTGACAAATAAATTACTTTTGTCGACTCTGGCACTAAGCTTTTAGCATGGGCAACCGCTTTACTTAAAGGTTCGGCCAACATCACCATCCCAGGACCACCGCCATAAGGTCGATCATCAATTCGACGATAAGGATCGATGGTGAAATCCCGCGGGTTAACGACGCTTAACGTTAAACAATGCTTTTTCTGAGCAATGCCAGGCATTCCTACAGTTAAAGCACTAAACATTTCTGGAAAAATCGAAATGATAACAATATTCATCTTACAACTCGTCAGGCCAGTCGACAAGAATCAAACCCGCGACTTTATCCACCTGCTTAATGACTTGTTTGGGCAGATAAGGCACACAATGAATTTTTTTACCTTCGATATACAGAACATCGTTAGCACCTGTCGCTAGCATCGATGTCACTATACCCAACGCGACACCGTCAATATTTTCAACTCGTAAACCCACTAAGTCTTGCCAATAATAGTCACCTTTTTTTAAAGGCAGCAATTGCTTGCGTTGAATATAGAGTTCTTTATTGCATAAATGCTCGGTGACTTCTCGGCTGTGTAAACCTTCAAAATGCACAACTAAGACTTTAGCCTGTCTTTGGTGTAGATCACAGATCAATGGCACAAAACCAGCCGCACTATCGATAAACCAAGGGCGGTATTTTAAAATATTGTCAAAGGGCTCAGTAAAAGAATGTAATTTTAAATAGCCTTTTAAACCGTGTACTGCCCCTAACTTCGCCGCCAACAAATACTGAGTTGGCGATTTCGTTAAATGGACGTCACTCAAGCGACAGCTTCAGCATCAAGAATTAAATTGCTAACGCGGTCCGAAGGTTGAGCACCCACACCTAACCAATAAGCCAAACGCACTTGATCCAGCTGTAAACGCACTTCACCACCTGTAGCGATAGGATTGTAAAAACCCAAACGCTCAAGGTAGCTACCATCACGTGGATTACGGCTGTCGGTTGCAACGATATGATAAAACGGACGCTTTTTTGCGCCACCACGAGCTAAACGAATAACGACCATGCTAAAAAACCCTGATAAATTCAAAAATTCGGACGAAGCCGAGCATTATACCTTTTTAATTATTTTTTGACAAGATGATCGTATCTGTCAAAAAAAGCCATATCCACTGCCATTACTTTCCACTTACCGCAGCATCAATTCTGACCGTCGCCCTCGGCGCAACTTTTACACTGACTAAAGCCGCTGCATCACACAGATAAGCATCTCCACGCATCGCGTGCAGATAAACGCTCGTAGCTGGCGTAATTGCCACTACGGTATCACGCTCAGTGATAATATCAACATTTTTAAGCTGCATATTTTGATACGTAGTTTGATGATCAGTGAGCACAAACAAATTACCACCCAAGTTGGCAGTGCTATTTTTTAATTGATTCAATTGATCAGCTTGAATGGTTTGATGTGAACGATAAGCGAAATCCACCCCCTTACTCGCTTCAACCGCTAGTGTTTTAAGGAAGTGACATGATGCTGGCGGCGAAGCCGTTGTCGTTACGACGCGGGTAGCTGCCGGCTTCAAAGGAGTTACCGACGCACAAGACGCCACCAACAGCGCCGTACCACAGCAAACCCATAATTTAATTGTCATTGAATACTCCTTCAAAATAATAGCATAAGGCAATGGTAACTATACCCATCGCATCTCAAGGTGCGATGGGTATATAACTAAAATAGTATCCATTCAGCACTGTGCGCGGGAAACCCGCGCTAGTGCAGGTTAAGGGGGAGAATCGCGGTTCTCCCCCTTAACAATCCCCCATCGCTGCCAGTCGCCACTGGCGTAGATCTACGCGAGAAATAGGAAAATGTGGTGAATGGATACCTAAAATAGAGCTATACCGCTCGCCATTCAAGATGCGAGGTTAGTGCTTTAATGTACACCTATGGCGGGTGGTATATTAATAACTAGCTCAACAAATTGCGTACCACGCGCTTCAAAATTCTTAAACATATCTAAGCTGGCACAAGCCGGGGATAATAAAACACAGTTGCCGGCTTCTCCCATGCGCCTGGCTACCGCCACTGCTTCTGCCAAACTGGTCACAACGAAAATTATCGCACAGCCTTTCAAGAGCTGCTGCAAATAATCAGCCGCTTCACCTAAAACAATGACGATTTTACAGGTGCGTTCAACAACTGCGACTAAAGGCGTAAAATCTTGCCCCTTACTCACCCCGCCAGCAATCAGAATAAGGTTTTTTTGGGTGCCAAGCCCGTTTAAAGCAGCGAGAGTAGCACCAACATTGGTACCCTTGGAATCGTTATACCAAGTGACTTGATCACATTCTCTTACGAATTGACAGCGGTGCGCTAAGCCAGGAAAGGTACTTAAGGCATCGATCATTGCAGGAATTGCTAACTGCAACGAAAACCCCAATGCTAAAGCCGCTAGTGCATTTAACGCATTGTGACGGCCTTTGATCGGCAAACGTTTAACGGCCAGAATATTGTGCGCACCACAGGCTAAGTAACACTCACCATCTATCGTACGCAAGCCACATTCGCGCTCATTGACAGGTTCATCATAGCCAAAACTAAAGCATTGGGTTGGCGTAATAGCAGTAGGCCATGTTAAGGGTTCATCACGATTTAAAATGCACTGCTTAGCCTGATGATAGATCACGTGTTTAGCACTTAAATAAGCGTTCATCGAACCGTGTCGATCTAAATGATCGATCGAAATATTCAACAGCACCGCTACGTGGGCTTGCAGTGACACAGTCGTTTCCAGTTGAAAACTGGATAATTCCAACACATAGTAATCAGGCACCGGCTCGAGCAATAAATCTAACGCGGGCGTGCCGATATTGCCACCGACCAAGACTTTATAGCCAGCCGCTTGCAGCATCAGTGCGATTAACGTGGTGACGGTGCCTTTGGCATTGGTACCGGTAATGCCGATAATCGGTGCTTTAGCCTGCTGCACAAATAATTCGATATCGCCAATAATGGGAATGCCGGCGGTTCGCGCTTGATCCAAGAGTGGGCTGTGCGAATCTAAACCTGGACTAACGATAATTTGGCTTGCCGCTAATAAAGCTTCAGGTAACAAAGGGCCCAGATGAAGATTAAAGTCTACGTATTGCTGCTTAAATTCACTCAAACCCGGTGGATTTAAGCGCGTGTCAAAGATTTCAGCTGCCAGATTCAAGCGTTGACAATAACGTAAGATGGATAGGCCAGAGGCGCCGAGGCCAAGGATAAATAAAGGCTTCATTAACAGTACCAAGCTTCGAGTAAGGCAAAGGCTGCTCGCAAACCCATCACTTCACCGCCGGCGGGCTTGCCGCTGGACGTGCTGGGATTAAACGCCATGATATCAAAATGCGCCCAGAGAATCGTGTTAGGCACGAAAGCTTGTAAAAACAACGCTGCTGTAATCGCACCGGCATAACTACTACTGCCGGCATTATTCAAATCGGCGATAGCACTTTTGAACAAATGCTTATAATTTTGAAATAACGGCAAGCGCCAACTGGGATCTTGCACTGCATCTGCGGCGGTTTGTAACGCATAGGCCAAGGTATCATCATTGCTGAAATAAGCGGCAATCTCCGTGCCAACGGCGATTCTAGCCGCGCCTGTTAAAGTTGCAAAATCAATGATTACTGCCGGGTTTTCTGAGCTGGCTTCGGTTAGCGCATCGGCTAGCACTAAGCGACCTTCAGCATCGGTATTGCCAATTTCCACGCTTAAGCCTTGCCTGGAGATCAAAATATCCCCTGGATGAAAAGCATCACTCCCGATAGCATTCTCGACCGCTGGGATCAACACTCGCAAACACACCGGCAATTGTTGCTGCAAAATCAATTGCGCCAAGCCTAAGACATGCGCCGCGCCCCCCATGTCTTTCTTCATGAATTGCATGCCACTGGCCGGCTTAATATCCAAGCCGCCGCTATCAAAACAAACCCCCTTACCCACGAGCGTCACCTTGGGCAAATGACTATCGCCAAAGCGTAAATCGATCAAGCGCGGCGGGTGAATACTGGCTCTACCAACTGCGTGAATCAGCGGATAATTGTGGGTTAATAACGCAGCACCGATGATTTGGTGGCAGTGACCGTGGTAGTGATCGGCTAAACCCTCGGCTAAGGCACCTAAATGCTGCGGCATCATATCGGTCGCGGGTGTATTGATTAAATCACGCACCCAGTAACTGGCGCGTAATTCAGCGTGTAATTTTGCTTGATCAATAGTGGCTGCCAAAACTAATTGCCCACAGGCTCGCGGTGCCTTTTTATAACGCGTGAATTGATAGGCACCCAAACCCCAGCCGAGACTGAGTAAATATAAATCTTGGCTAGAAAAAGCTTCCTCATTAGCAACAGCATAAGCCTTAAGCGGTAAAGCAACCGCTAACTTACCCAGAGCATAAAGATTGATGACAGGTTCGAGGCCAACAACCACAAAGGCGATTTGACCATCGCTATTGGGCGCTAAGCACCATTGTTTAGGCTTAGCACTAAAGTCAGCGGCGCTTAACCACGCCCGATGTGCCGGTGTTTGCGCGGCTAAAAAGGCGGGCCAAGTAGTCGAACTCAGTAAAAACAGTGGCGTGGCGGGTGTTTGCTCGCTAAAACAAGCTAGGTCTTGATTCATGAAGCATCTTCTTGGTTAGCACCATCGGTTTGAGGCAAATATTCTTTTAAGGCTAACTGCACTGATTCTAAACGACTCTTACAAATTTTATAGGCTTTAGTCGCTTCTTCTAACATCGGAATCAATTCATCGACATTAGGCTCACGTTGATTGCGCAAGGTTTCGGCGATATTTTTCAATGTTTCATAACTTTTAGTAAAATTTTCAGTAACTGTATCGGGGCTTTTCATGGTTTAACCTTGGTCATGAGAAATGGGTTGAACGGCTAACATGCCATCATGGAATGTTAAGTTAAAGTAAGTTTGGCTAGCAGCAGCTTGCCTAGAACTCAGCACTTGACCCTGGGCATCGAGGGCTAGCGCAAAGCCACGTTTTAACGTTGCCTCTGGCCCCAAACTGACACTGTGCAGCAATAATTTTTTTAATTCGTGTTCGTAATGATAGCAAGCACTACTCATGGCACGAAGGATAGTGTCAAAATAACTGCTACTTTGCTGGCTTAACAGTGTCACTTGGTGTTGAGGAATCACTTGAATACGCTGCATGAGTTGGTTTACTTGGGTATCGGCGAGCCTATAAACAGTGGGGGCGGTCGCATAAATACGAGTCAGAGCGTGCTCGATAACCTGTTGGCAACTTTGGATAGAATGACTGGCCGTGACAACAATCTGACTGTGCAGTTGGGCGATAAATAGCGCGAGTTTATCGAGTCGATGATGCAGAGTCGTGATTGTGTATTGATAATGCCCCGCCAAATCTTTCGCTGTCAACGCCAGCGTTTGCTGTAAGCGATTGTGAAGCTGGGCGTGACATTGCTCGATCGTCACCGTTTGACGCTGCAGAGTATGGGCAATGGCTTGGTAGATAGCGTGCGTATGCACTTGCGCTTGTTTGGCATTATGCACAATCGCTGAAAAAATATGGCCGATCACCTTGGATGGGGTGTCAAAATACCTATGCGCGATTTCATCTAAGATGGTGTGATCACGCTCATGACCGATGCCCACTAAAACGGGTAATGGCGCTAAACACACTGCCCTGGCAAGCGCCAAATCATTCAACCACGCCAAATCAATCACTGCCCCGCCACCGCGAATAATAACTAAAGCATCGAACGCTTGAGCCTGATGATCTTGAAAAATGCGCTGTAGCGCCTGACAAATTTCACCACTGGCGATTTCACCCTGAAATTGACCGTGATAATAGCTAAACTGACATAAACCATGGCGGGCTAATAAATCGGCTTCTTGTTTGAAATCGCCTAAACCTGCCGCACTCTGTGGACTCAATACCGCTAAGCGGTAAAATTCACGTGGGGTGCTTAAGGCTTTATTATTGGCAAACACGCCTTCTTGCCATAAAGTATCGCGGATCTGCTGCAATTTAGCGCTGATATCACCTAGAGTATAAGCAGGATCGATATCTTCAATGATTAGCGAAAAGCCGTATTGAATATGAAACTGCGCTCTGACGTGCAGCAATACTTTCATGCCAGGGCCAAGTTGGCTTTGAGTGACGGCGAAGAATTTGTCTAATAACGTATCGGCTTGAGTTTTAAACAGTTTGCCAGATGCTTTGCCAAGGAGATTTTTATTGGCATCCAGTTCGATCAAATCTAAATGGATATGGCCATTTTTAGTCGGGCGAAATTCGCTGATTTCAGCCTTGACCCATTCGGCTTGAGGAGTCGCACGGGAGACGGCTTGGGCTACACGCGCTAATAATTGCGATAAGCTGCTATAAGCGGCTTCGATCGTCCCTGAACTTAAGGCAGGCGCTACATAATTCGGTAACCATTTGGCAAAAGGCGTAGGATCCGTATCGAGGGGAATATACCATTGCTTAACTGCTTGATCCCAACGAGCACCGAGTGATCGGGCAATATCTTTTTCACGAAATTCGACGTTTAAATAAGTTACGGCCACAAAGAATCACTATAAAAATACCAAGGGGTAATTATGCGCCTCTGAGGTGAATAGATCAATTTATCTTATCCATTGCCAGTAATTCTCGGTGAAAACCCGCTATAACTCGTACTACTATCATTTTTAATAGTCAAAAGTCTACGAAATGAAAATCTTTAAAGTGCCACTGCATCAGGGCTAGAGGCTTCACCGAGAATTGCTGATCCATTGCCATTCAGCAGCTACGCGCGGGGAACCCGCGCTAGAGCATGCTTCACATTGTCCTACAACTTCACATTGTCCTACAACTTCACATTGTCCTACAACTTCACATTGTCCTACAACTTCACATTGTCCTACAACTTCACATTGTCCTACAATATGAAGCATAAGACTTACAGATTTCAGATCTATTCAGCAC
>CANCKG010000017.1 GCA_947378515.1 Gammaproteobacteria bacterium
ACCCCGTCTTGTGGGCGGCTATCGAAGGCGAGAAAGTTCGCCAACGTGAACACCTCGAATTAATCGCTTCTGAAAATTATGTGAGCCAAGCCGTACTTGAAGCGCAAGGTTCTGTTCTGACCAATAAATATGCCGAAGGATATCCAGGGCGGCGTTATTATGGGGGCTGTGAATTTGTCGATATCGCCGAAAGCTTGGCGATTGACCGTGCCAAACAATTATTTGGCGCCGATTATGTCAATGTCCAGCCGCATTCAGGCGCATCGGCGAATATCGCGGCTTTAATGGCGTTGATGCAACCGGGTGATACCGTGTTGGGGATGGCACTTAAAGCCGGTGGCCACTTGACTCACGGTACGCCGATCAATTTTTCAGGCAAGATGTATAAAGCGGTCCAATATGGTTTGTGTCCGATAACAGAGCAAATTGATTATGAAGAAGTGCGACGTTTAGCGCACGAACATCGACCGAAAGTGATTATTGCTGGTTTTTCAGCCTATGCACGGATCATCGATTGGGCTAAATTTCGAGCCATTGCCGATGAAGTAGGCGCCTACTTATTGGTGGATATGGCGCATGTAGCAGGGTTGGTGGCAACTGGCCTCTATCCCTCACCATTGCCTCATGCTCATGTCGTGACATCTACCACCCATAAAACGTTACGTGGCCCACGTGGTGGTTTGATCTTAAGTCTTGGGCATGAAGCATTACATAAAAAATTAAATTCAGCCATTTTTCCTGGTAGCCAGGGTGGGCCTTTGATGCATGTGATCGCCGCCAAAGCAGTGGCTTTGTTAGAAGCACTGCAACCGGAATTTACGCATTATCAACAGCGAGTCGTTGATAATGCCCAGGCGATGGCGAATATTTTGCTGGCACGTGGTTTTGATCTGGTATCGGGGGGGACTGATAATCATTTACTCCTTATTAAACTCTTGAATAAGACGATCACCGGTGTCCAAGCAGAACATGTCTTGGGCTTGGCTAATATCACGGTCAATAAAAATGCCATTGTTAATGATCCTTTGCCGCCGATGGTAACCAGTGGGGTGCGCATCGGTACGCCAGCGATTACCACGCGTGGTTTAGGCGTAGCTGATTGTTGCCAAGTGGCCACTTGGCTGGTCGATGCACTGGAACAAGCCGATGATTTGGTGTATTTGCACCAGCTGCAAGCCAAGGTGGTTGAATTTTTAAAGCAATTTCCGACTTAAAATAATTGTCGGAGTACCCATAAACGGCTGCCCTTGTAAGCGCTGCCGTTTATGGGTTGTGGAGTCATTCGTACTTAGCTTTTGCCTGTAAAACCCGCATTCTGACGGGCGAGCCGTGAAGCCTAAGGTATGCACACAACTTCGTCATTACGATGATTTCAGTCATGTGTGGCAACGCATAAGCTTAGTGGGATTTTAGCAAGAAAGTCTCCGGCCTTTAGGCCGGAGTGTTTTAGACTTGGAAGAGGTGTACACCTCTCTCCCAAGTCCGCACCTTGTGAAACCTTAGGCGTAGGCCGAGGTACGGTGCTCCTACCGCTCTGAAGGGCGGGGTTTCAAACCAGCTAAGGAATTTAAAAACAAATTGTGTTGCATTTTCGAATGTGGCTTGGCATAATCAACCCAGTTATCAGCTATGGCGGTCTTGCTATGGCTTTATAAGTATACTTTTTTATTAATTGCTGTAACGAGGAAAGCAAACAATGAGTAAATTGACCCGCTGTATGATTGTTGCTGCTGCAGCTACTTCTTTGTTCTTGGCAGGTTGTGCGACCCAAGGCACCGATAATGGTAGCGTAACAGCCACTCCAGTTGCTGCTACTGCAACTGATGTTGGAACTGTTAAGAACATGAACTCTTGCAAAGGCGTAAGCTCATGCAAAGGTGTAGCTAAACCAGTTTGTAAAAAACATGTAAAACATCATCACAAAGCTAAAAAAGCTGTAGTTGCTGCTGCAATGACTGAAGCTGCTCCTGCTACTGAAGTTGCTGCTGTTGCTCCTGCAGCAACTGACGCTGCTGCTCCTGCTGCTGCTTAAGTAAAAAAATAGTCGATCTATATTGTGAAATAGAGATTAATTATTTAGAATAGGGCACTCGTTATTTTAAGTGCCCTATTTTTTTATATGAATACTCTCCCTCTTAGCAACCTTGGTTTTGGCCTCGGTTTACGCGCTGAATATTACGCATTAATTCATGACACCAAACCCGCTGTTGATTGGTTTGAAATTATCACCGAAGATTATTTACTCCCCGGTGGACGACCTCTTTATAATGTGTATAAAATTCGCGAGCACTATCCGATTGTGATGCATGGCGTCTCACTCTCGATCGGTAGCACCGATCCGCTTGATTTTGCTTATCTTAAGCAAGTAAAACAATTAGCCCAGAATTTGCAAGTGCCGTGGTTATCGGATCATTTGTGTTGGACTGGGATTCATCATCAAAATGCTCATGATTTATTGCCCATTCCCTATACCCAAGAAGCTTTAAAACATGTTGTGGGGCGCATAAGCCAAGTGCAAGATTTTTTAGGCCGGCAATTAGTATTGGAAAATGTGTCGAGTTATTTGAATTATAAAGCGTCTGAATTAACCGAATGGGATTTTTTGATCGAAGTGGTAACGCAAGCCGATTGTAAAATTTTACTCGATGTAAATAATATCTTTGTCAGCAGTTATAATCATCGGTTTGATCCCGACATTTATCTGAATGCTATTCCACAACATCGTGTTCAACAAATCCATATTGCCGGTCATACAAACCTAGGTGATATGATTATTGATACCCATGATCACACGGTGGTGCCACCGGTCTGGCAACTTTATCAAAAAGCCTTACAACGTTTTGGCATGGTAACGACGTTACTCGAACGTGATGATCGCTTTCCTCCTTTGCCAATGCTGTTAAATGAATTGACTAAAACGCGGCAAATGGCGCGTAAAGCGTTGGCTAATCGATGAAAGTCATGTTGGGTTTATCCGGTGGCGTTGATTCGTCCGTCGCTTTGTGGCGTTTGAAAGAACAAGGCGTTGCGGTCGAAGCCCTGTTTATGAAAAACTGGACCGAGGAAGATTCAACCGAGTATTGTTCTAGTGCAGTGGATTTAGCCGATGCGCAAGCGGTCTGTGATCATTTAAAAATACCATTGCATCAAGTGAATTTTAGTGATGAATATTGGCAGCGAGTATTTGAATATTTCTTGAGTGAATATGCCGCGGGCCGAACGCCTAATCCTGATATTCTGTGTAATAAAGAAATTAAATTTACCGCTTTTCTTGATTATGCGCGAGCCCTAGGTGCCGATAAAATCGCCACCGGTCATTATGCGAAAAATGTTTGGCGTGATGATCGTTGGCATTTGCAGCGCGCTATGGATAATAATAAAGATCAAAGTTATTTCCTCTATACGCTTAATCAACAACAGCTTAGCCATAGTCTATTTCCGATTGGTGATTTAACCAAACCAATGTTACGTCAACTGGCGAAACAAGCAGGGCTGCCGACGTTTGCCAAAAAAGACAGTACCGGCATTTGTTTTATCGGTGAACGGCGCTTTAAAGATTTTTTAAGGCGTTTTCTGCCCGCCAAGCCGGGCTTGATTAAAACTCTGGCTGGACAAACACTCGGTGAACATCAGGGTTTAATGTATTATACCTTAGGTCAGCGTCAAGGCTTAAGGGTAGGGGGCTTAAAAAATAGTAGTGAAGCACCGTGGTTTGTCGCGGCCAAAGAGCTTGCTCACAATGAATTGATTGTGGTCCAAGGTCATGATCATCCGGCTTTATTTCGCTCGAGTTTAACGGCTACCGATATTCATTGGGTCGCTGGCGAATACCCCACCGATGGAACGTTATTAACCGCGAAGATTCGCTATCGCCAAGCCGATCAAGACTGCACGGTGGCTGATTTTAGCACCAAGAGTTTAAGCGTTAATTTTATGGAGCCACAGTGGGCTGTGACGCCTGGTCAATCGATTGTTTTTTATGCTGGGGTTGATTGCTTAGGTGGTGGGGTAATTGTTTAACGCAGATGACTAACGCAAAGCTGAAGATCTAATATCAGCTTCGCGTCTTGTGTCAGACGGGATTGGCGACTTCAGCGCTATAAGGGTAAATATTACTGCTGCCACTGAGCGTGTAAACGCCTAAAATGTAATTTTCAAAAACTGTATTGGCTGTCGTTGTTGCAGAATTGGGATATTTAATATCGATCCAACTCGCCGTGGTGTTAAAACTTTTATCATTATTACGGCTAACATGAGAAAAATCACTTATTAAATCGGATGTAGTCGACATGCCCGCGAGATTATAGCCGGTAGAACCATCGGTAGTGATACCTTCAAAATGAGAGATTAAAGCACTATTATTTTGATAAGTATAGGTTTGCCAATGGGTGGCTATCTGCGTGCTTGAATCCCAATCGACCAAAGAAGCTACATCGCCTGAGGTGATAGGGTCTCTATAGCCACCGGCGATCGTGTAGCTGTTGCCGCCATTGTACCAAATGCCATAAGCAGTAAGACTGGTCGTGCCCACAACAGGGGGCTGTAATTCATAATACTTGGTATTCGCTGAGTTATAAATAAACACTCGGCCGGATAAAACACCGGCATTTGTGGTATCAAAATTGCCGACGACAATCCCATTCATGGTGCTGTGGGGAATGACGCCTTCTAAGGCATCCCCTCCATTTAACAGTGTGCTTACATCCATATTCGTCCAGTCGCCGCTCGATCCGCTGCCATTTATGGGGCCATCGTAATAAAAGCCATAACTGTAATTGCCACCACTTACGGTCTTATAGGTGCCGACAAAATGAACATTACCTGCGGTCGAACTATTATCGGGCCCATAGAGGCTAGAAGATACTAGCGTTGTGCCGGAATACAGAGATGGTGAAACCGTAATAGGATACCAATTGCCGCTATTACCACTTAAGGGGCCTGCATAAAGGTAGGCTTGGTCCTTACTCTCACCATTAGGAAGGTAACTGCCGGTGAGATAGACATTGCTGGAATTTGTGACGCCACGAGCACCAGTAATAGAATTGTTGGTGCCACCTGGTATTGATGGAAAAGTAGCGTATTGGTTGACCGTGATACTGCTTGAGGTGGTAGTCGTATAATTCGTTGCAGCAGCACTCAGCGTCGTGGTGCCTAAGCCTGCCGCCGTTAACGTGACGGTACAGCTATTGTGAGCTGTGGATAAAGCGCAAATGCTCGTGTTTAGCGTCAAGACTTGAGTGTTTTGGCTGGCGATAGTGACCAGTTGATCATAAGTCACCCCGTTGGAATCGACTAACGATATGGTCGCGGTAGTCGTGTTTGCCAGGTTTAGATTGTCATTATTAACAGTGATCGTCAAGATTCCAGGATTGTCGCTGTTATTATTCCCCGCACCATCACAAGCGCTTAACGTTAATGTGGTGAGCAGAAGGGTGGTGAATGTTAATAAACGTTTATTCATGAAGCCTCGTTAGGATCTGTATTGTTGGTTAGTACCACAACTAAGTTTCCCGCGCGTGGGGCTAAAAAATAGCAGCTTAAATAATGAAGCGTGCCGTACTTGAGTCATATGACCCTGCACGGCGCATTGAAACGCCTAAACACTCGGAAAGCTACCGACAAAACCACTAATAATATGACTACCGGCCACTTGATAAACGCCGATGAGATTATTTAAATACGTACTATTGGCAGAAGTAATGCTTGATCCAGGATAAGTCGCATCAGTCCAGGTAGCCGCTCCAAATGAGCCATCATTATTCACTGAAATATGGGTGATTGCTGCACCAGTAACTTCAGTGGTAACCCAATTAGCCGGTAGATAGAAACCCGTGCCACCATCAGACGTAAGACCTTCAAAATGAGAAACTAGCGCTGTAAGCGGTTGATTCTCATAAGCATAGGATTGCCAATGGGAAAATGTATGGGTTGTCGAATCCCAATCGACTAAATAACCACTATCAGCACCGTGGTTATTCACATCGCTGTAACCACCCGCAATGGTATAACTGGTGCCACCATTGTACCAAATGCCATAAGCGGTGATGCTTAACGCGCCAGCATGGGTGATTTCGAGCCAATAGGTGCTGGTAATATCACAAATAAACGCGCGACCTTGTACTAAAGCAGTATCATAATTGCCGACAATATAACCACCCATAGTACTGTGCGCAATCGTATTAAGCACGCTATCGCCTTGAGCGTACATCGATGAGGGAGGGGTTAGGGTAAGCCAATTATTGGTGTTCGCGCGATCGGCAATAGTGCCTTGATAGACTAAGCCTAAGGCTGTATCGGCTCCTTGTTCAGAGGTCGTGTAATTGCCGACCAGTTGCACTTCATCGGTTTGATTGCCGTTATTAGGGCCATAGAGTGAAGTATTGGTGACAGTAATACCTATTGAGTTAGGGTAATTAAATTCGTACCATGTACCACTGCCATTTAATGGCCCTTGGTAGAGTAAGCCTACTTTTGAAGCGGAAGCTGCTTCATAGATACCGCTGATATAAACGTTGGGTGAATCATTGCTAACACCACGTATGCCGGTTAATTCATTGCTACTGCCGAGCACGGCAGCAGAGTAATTGAGAGTGCTGTATTGCGCGACAGTCAAGTTTTCTGAGCTGACGGTTGCATAATTAGCAGATGTAGCGCTGATCGTGGTTATACCAATACTCACGCCGGTCAATGTCACCGTACAAGAGCTGTGCGCCGTCGATAAGCTGCAAGCGGCCGGATCAACCGTCAGGACGCCGCCATCCTGGCTAGTGACAAAGACGGCTTGATCGGACGCATTGTTAGAGCCACTCAGTGAAATGGTTGCGCTTGAGGTGCCATCAACAGCCAAACTATTGGTAGTTGTTTGAATCGTTAAGTGACCAAAACTGTCGTCATTGCCACTGCTGCTATCGCAGGCTGTTAAACTCAACGTTGCTAAAGTAAGGTAGGTAAAACGCATTATCTCATTAGTCATAGCTTTTAACACTTTATGGTTATTAAAAAATTTCTAGCAGCTTGAAAAATGACCTGTTGCCTGATTAACGCGACCGATTGCGGTTTTACGAAGGTGAGCCAGCTTATTTTTAAGCGACTGTGTAACAAGCTGCGTTTGGCTAAGCGCTGACAATCGCGCCTACTGTAATGTTTTTGATAAAAAATATATAGACTGTGTTGTTTTTTTAAACGGGTTGCCGCTATTTTTTCAGTGCGTTGCGAAGCACCCCCGATATGCTCGACGATCACTTGCTCACAGACAGCGATTTTATAACCGGCTTTGCGTACGCGTAAGCACAGATCCGTTTCTTCAACATAGAGAAAATAATCGGGATCAAAGCCGTGTAATTGTGCAAAGCGTGTTTTGAGCATCAACATACTTGAACCTTGAATCCAGGCAATGTTGCCAGGTAAATGGGCTAAGTGGGGCGTGGATTTTAACTGTTTTTGACCCGGATAATGATAAGCTGGAAGAATGCGCTGTTTGGAATTCGTATCGATTACCGTGGTGCCGATTAAGCCACAGGTGGGATTGGCAATGGCATAATCTACTAAGATTCTTAAAGACTGAGAGCCTTGTAATTGCGCATCGGGATTGATGAAATACAGGTATTGTCCAGTGGCATGTAAAGCCGCCAGATTATTGGCTTTGCCAAAGCCAAGATTGATCGAACTGGCAATGAGCTTTATTTTTGTGCCAAAGCGCTGCTGTAATGCATCGACACTACCATCATCACTGGCATTATCGACGACCCAGATGTCAAAGCGAATGGATGTTTGGCGAAGTAAACTCTGAATGCAATCGCTAACTTCGACGCGCGTATTATAATTGACGATGATAATGGAAACATCAATGGTCAGATTAGTCGCTGTCACAAGGCCATGACAACCAAAGGATTGGCGCTTAATTCACGATAAATGTCATCTAATTGCTTTTGCGAATCGACATGAACACAAATCGTTAAGGCCAGGTATTTGCCGGCTTTACTATTGCGTTGAACAATCGCATTTTCGGATAAGTTTGGGCAATGATGCTGAATGATGGTTAGAATCGTTACTTCAAATTCGGGTGTGGCAGCGCCAAATACTTTAATAGAAAAATCACATGGAAAAGTGATTAAGTTTGGTGTTGCTTCAGTATCAAGAATTTCAGACATAACGTAGTGATTGCTGGTTATTCAAGCAAATAAAAGAATCTCACTCTTAAATTCACGGATGAACCTAA
>CANCKG010000018.1 GCA_947378515.1 Gammaproteobacteria bacterium
ATCCAAATTCCTTAGCTGGTTTGAAACCCCGCCCTTCAGGGCGGTAGGAGCACCGTACCTCGGCCTACGCCTAAGGTTTCACAAGGTGCGGACTTGTTCGATTTGCACACCTCTTCCAAGTCTAAAACACTCCGGCCTAAAGGCCGGAGTGTTTCTTGCTAATTGACAGCGCGGGGCATACAACGGCCATAATTAACCTCTACGCATTGGGCTTATATTATTCAATTCTATGTCATTATTTGAACGCCTTTTGTCATTGCGAGCAGCAAGGATATTTTCACATTCCTCGGTGATTTTGATTGCTCCTACCTGTCCTAATGCTCTTGCAACAGGGCCACTCGATACTGATTTAAGGGTGTTAGGTGCGTGACTTGTGAAGAAAGTATGAGCTTGTTGTAATTCTGCATCGGTAGCTTTTGGATTACCGATTATCGTACTGGCTTTCTGTTGAGCGATTTCGATAATAGTCGTTTTTTGCTTCGCTAAGTTATCTTGTATGATAGGTATTAGTATTTTTTGTTTCGGTGATGCCGTTTGAGGCTGGTTGAGCGTGATTAATTCATCGCGTAATTGGGTTAATTTATTTAACTCGGCACTGAGTTGTTCGAACGAATTAGCACCAGTACTCTGAACTCTTGTTCGCAGAGCGGTAGTTATCTTTAGGTCTGTTATTCTCATTGTTCCTGCGGCAGCGTCGAGACCTTGAACTAGATCATGACGATAAATCAAATTACTTGTTAAACCTGCTGTTGCCACAAATGTTCTGGCAGCGGTTAATTCCTCGTTGCTGGGTAAGGTGTCTGCATAAGTCGCACTTTGGTCAAAAGCTCTACCAATGAGCACCTCTTTTCGGTTCTGAATTTGTTCATTCAAGTTAGCTTTTTTTTCAGGTGAAATGGTTGTTGAATTATTTACTACTGTTATAAATTGATTGAGTTCTATCATTTCGTCGGTGACAGCTGTATAAAAGCCTATGCTGTCAACGGATGCTGCTACTTTCTCATTTCCAGTATTTATAATGGCTGCTAACGTGGCTCGATACACAGTAACTTCATCACTTATCCAGTCTACAACGGACGATAGTTTAGTGTGAAGCATTGCTATTAAATTAGTAATTTCCTGCTGTTGTTCGGGTGAGCGTCGCGCTTCCTCGTTAATGATTGCGTATAGTGCTGTTAATGAAGCGTTCAGTTTTTGTCGTTGTTGCACGGCTTCTTTATAGGTGGTGGGAACGGCTAGGCGTTGTTGATAGAGGGTTGCGGTGGTGGTGATTATTGCTTGAGTGGCGGCTAATTGTTTGCGAGCAGCACAAAGATGTGCGTCTAAGCCGGGATTGGCGATGAGTACGCTATGTAAGCCGGCTTCGTCTCTAAAGGTTTCAGCGGCGGTTAATGTTGCATTACTAGGTAAGTTGACAGCATATGCCACACTGACTGTTTCAGCCCTTGCGATGAGTGCGGCTTTTTCAGTAGCTATTGCTGAAAGTAATTGATTTTTATGCGTCGGTGCAATATCGGTAGAGGCACTTACTGCTTGTTCAGAAGCAGTAAGTGCCCGAAGCTTAGTAGTCGCATTACTATAAAAATGCTCATAAGCTTCAAGCTCGAGAGCAGACGGGTCAGGAACTTCAATGGCGATTGCCGTGCTTACCTTGTGAACTAACTGTTTGACACTCCCAAGTTTGCGAATGTGCGTTTCAATAGAGGATGTTTCGTCATTATTTGACCTTGAATTGGGATCTATCAGGGCAGTTTTTAATCCTTTAATAGCTATTTGCAACTTAGCTTGTTGCTGTTCGAGGGACAGATTTGCAAAAGTTTCTAATAGGCTATCATCTGTTAAAAAACTTATTATGCCTTTTCTAGTCAGAATAAGGTCATTAACTAACGCGTTTAGCTCATTCTTGTGAGTAGGTAAAATGGCCGCTATAGCCGTTAATTCAGCATCAAGCTCTTGTAATCGGCGAATTTTGGTTTCTAGGTCATTAGGACTTAAAGCTAAAGCCTCGTTAACCTCAATTGTTTTAGATGCAATCTGATCTCTAGTTGCACCGATCGATTCTTTGGCAATCAGAAGTAATTGCGTTACATTTTCAATCGCAGTTTTTTTTGCTTCAAGTAAGGTTTTTTTAGCCTGATAGTCGGCAGTGGCTGGCTGATTTGTTGCTTCTGGCTTGGTTGTTTCAAGCGTCGCTAATGCTGCGTTTAATTCAGCAATAACTGGTATACTTTTGATTTCTAACAAAAGATCGGTAGCGCTTTTTTCGATATTTTCCAATGCAGCCTTGACGAAAGGGGTATCCAAAGCGGTATCCGCTTGGCCAACATCGCGACTGGGTAGAATATCGCGGTGTAAGGCGGCAAGTTCAACGAGTTTGCTTGTGGCCTGTTCTGATGTCCCTGGGGTCCAATCAAAAGCGTTTAATTGGACTTCCGCGGCATAACCTGTGGCGCGTAAGTCATCGACCGTACGTTTGGTCTCTACGTTTGGTATATCATCACCATAACTGGGGGTAGGTGCTTTACCGAATAAAAATGCTTTAGCGCGCGTGAGTCTGCTGGGAGTATCAGCAGCCACGACGGTTACAGTATTGGCTATTTTATCGATGCGAGCCATAGCGGCGGCATGCTGCTCTTTAAATTCAGGCGCGTATAAGCCTTGAGCTTCGGCTAAATGAGTGATGTGCAGGTAATCTTGATTTAATTGTTCGCGTAATTTATTTACTTCAACGTGATAACCATGATATATATTAGGGTCTAACTCCCGATAAAGAGCGCAAATCTCGCGTTCTTTCAGCGCTAAAATTTCTGCTGCCGAACGGCGATCCAGCACCATACCAAATAAAGCCGCCGATTGACCGCAATTACCGCCACCATCTGGACTTAAACATTTGACTTGGCTTAAATTTAGTTTTTTTAAGCGCTCGACAGAGTTCATTAAAACTGGGGATTTATCACCGCCTTGTGCCACACTAGCTAATTGTCCGGCAGTGGTTGTGTCATGGTAGCTAAAATGTGCCAGGCTGGAGACAAAGTCATGTGCACTGCGCGATAGGTTGTTGCGTTCACTCGTATTGAACAATTCATCAGGGACTTTACCAGGTTTTAAGCCACCGATCAGTAATTCACGACAGACATTATTCGTCGCTTGGTGTGCGGCAAACTTGGCTCTTAAGACTTGAATGTCGGTCAGATATTTTTTTCGAGCTTTTTCACGAGCCGGTCCTTTTAATTCACCGGTAATCTTTTGGCCGCCGGAATGGGTTTTGTAGACAGCACCCTTAAAACTACGATCAAAATCGGCGGCCGGATCAAAGTTAACCCCGAGTGAAATACACGCCATGCTAGTGGCAAGCATGGTGTTAAGATTATTATCGTTGTAAGCAGGGTAGGTGGAGATATAGTTTTTTGCCGGTATTGGCCGACCGTTAGCATCATTGCTTTTGCTGGCAGCGGCTAAAATGAGCAAGACAGCTTTGCCCACATCATTTATTTTTTCGGGATTGTGCAAGGCGGCGCGAATTTCGGTGGAGCGTGATTCTTTGGAAAACATATGGCGCAGATAAGCGCAAAGTTTTATGCTGCCATCGTCGCTGCGGTTTTTTAAAGCATCTAACTGGGCGGGTTCAGCCAGATGAATTCGATAATGATTTTGGCCATCCGTTTTATTGGCGGTGATCGAGACTAAGCCAAGATCCAGTTTGTCACCGAAGATCGGGTCGTCTCTAAGATCTCTAATTAATTGTTCGGGTCGATAATCGGCGATTTCCTGGAGTTCATCTTTAGTAAGGGGGCCTATCAGTGGCCCATGTTGCATACAATACACTTCATAGCGTAACTGATAATCCGTACAGTCTTGAATGGCTGCGTCGCGTTCTTTGTTTGCTGCAGCGACAATCGCGGTAAAAGCCGTTTGCTGTGCTGTGACTAAACTGTCGATTTGCGTTGCAAATAAGGCTTTGTTAGCAGCAATTTTTTTATTGACAGCCGCATCGCTATCGGTAGTTTGAAATTGTTGAATAGTCTGATTTAATTGCGTTAATTCGGCTACTGTTACTTTATATTTTTTTTCGCAGTTCGCTTTTAATTCGTCAAGATCGATGTGTGCTTGTTCTGGCTGAAAGCGAAATTCGATATCGAGTAATTTACGTAATGCATCTTTATACTCTATTTGTAAGGCGACCAGTCGATCCGATAAGGTTTGGTATTGTTGCGAAAATTGAGCAAAACTTGGGCCATCCGGGGTAGTGGTGTCTTCGGGCTGATAAAAGGCGCAGATGCTCGTTAATTTATCGTAATTGGCTTTAACGGCTTGGTATTCTTTAAGGGCTACTTGGTCGGACTGGGCATTTAATTGGGTTAATTCGGTTTCTAAGTCGCTCTGGCGCGTTTGATACGCAGTAAGCTCTTTCGTATAAGCCTCTAGCCTCGTTGCATACGCTTCTTTATCATTAGCATTTGCCGTGGCAGGATCGATAGGTGTTGGTTTATTGTTTGCAGGTGCGAAAGCCTGTGTATATTCCGTATAAAGCTCACACTGTTTGTCATGCAGC
Organism: Gammaproteobacteria bacterium; assembly: GCA_947378515.1. Classification (GTDB taxonomy): domain Bacteria; phylum Pseudomonadota; class Gammaproteobacteria; order CAISUE01; family CAISUE01; genus CAISUE01. The sequence continues at coordinate 4,553 of CANCKG010000018.1, forward strand.
GCTTTCTCTTGGACGTACTTGGCTTGTCTGGCTTCAAAGGCAGCTTCTTCTTCTTCTTCTTCTACACGCAATTTAACAGGAACAATAGGCGATACCCGACTGTTAAACAAGGTGTTACGTAATTCAGTACGTAATACACCACTCCTCTTTTGTAACTGAGCGATAGTCGCTAATCGTTCGCTAGGTATTGGCCCTCCACGATAAGCCTCATATGCGGTATGCGCTGCTATTTCTTCAGCCGTAGGCGCAGTGCTTAATGCAGCCGGTTTGGGCACTACCTCACTATTGTTAGCAAAGGCTTGATACTCCGCGAGTAACGTATCTAATAACGTAACTTCTGGCTCTTCAAAAGGAACTGTAGCGCCTTTTGTATTAATATGAACAGTGAATGCTTCAGTACGAGAATTCTGTGGGGTTAATGTCGCTATTTCTGCTGCAGCAGTCTTAGCCGCATCGGTAAATAGCTTGTGCGGATCATTGAGGGCTTTATCATGCGCCGCGCTATGCGTTTGATCGTAGTCAAAGCGCCATTGCTGTAAGCGGGATTTGGGTGTTTTAAACTCGGCATTCATTGCTGCGCGCAAATCTACGGCGGCTTGGGTGATAGTCGGTAATCTTTGATGGATATAATCAATAAGTGAAGACTGACCGATTGTCACTTGAATATTTAGCTTGGCGAGATCAGCTAAAATAGCCTGTATATCTTCCTGAGTGTCGGTATCAAGTTTTTTGATGGCCAACACCAGCGCCGGATCATTGTCGAGGCTGGTTAGTAATGGCTTTAAAGAATTCGTATGGTATGTTCGAATAGTGTCTAAATCCCTATTCAATGTATTTATTTCATCTACTGTAAGTGCACGATTGTTACCATCATTACGGCTGAATGTGACATTTTCTGGATCCCATAATTGAAATGCAGGTGCTAAGGTCTGAGTTTGGGCTATTTTACGCGTGAAATGGCTAGCGAGACAGTCTCTGAATAAAGTCAGTTGGCTATCGATGCCGGCATCAAACTGTCGTAGGTTAGCGGCATCTTCGAGGATCTCGATGACGCTTCTGGGGCTTGAGTCACTGACTGAGTTAATGCCGCGATTTTTGATTTGGGCCTTGCAATCGGCAACGAACAAATCATAGTCTTCCAAAAAGCCTGTTTTAGCCGCTAAAATCCATTCACCCGACACGCCCTTGGCGATGTTTGTTTGCAAAGCGACGTCAAAGTCATAAATTTTCTGCGCTAGCTTTTCACGCATAGCCAGCATTTCAGGGCTTTGCGTAGAGCCATAGGGCTGTTGAGGGGTGTTTAATGGATTAGGATCGATGCGACTGATGCGAAAGGGATTGCCGGCATAACCACTCAAAAAATATTCGGCGATATTGTGTTCTTTAGGATCAGCACCATGAAACGCGCTAGAGCCAAAGCCATAGATAGTGAAATCCAACGGTAACGCGGTTCTTGGTGCATTGATATGGTTGGGATCAGCCGGATTAAAGGCGATAGTGGGGTTGGCGACAAAAAAAGTTGACTGATTAGCCGAATAGTTAAAATTCTTATCGGGTTGGTAAGCAGGAATCTTACCCTGGACGCGGGTTCTGAAATTAGCATTGAAAGCCTTGGTATTCACTTCGCCGGTCACTTCATGCAAGTGTTCACGGGCTGAGCGACTCAATTCTGCTTGATCCCGTTCTTCTTCAGCGGTTAAATAGAGCGATTTTCTGATGTAATCGTTAAAGCGAGCTAAGCCATTTTTTTTTCGAATGGGTTTGTGTTTATTACCTTTTGCCATAACGCACCTCAGTAGTTAGATTGACGTGTAGAGTTGTAGATAGCCCTTAGCCGAGCCATCTACAGGGTTAGCGAGTTTAGCCGCCGCCGCTGCCACCACCACCGCTGGCGGCAGCCTCTTTAGCGCCACCGTCAGCCATACCGCTTTTCGCGAGTTTGCCCAAGTCTTTGCCAAATTTACCGACTTCATCGACGCCACCTTCAGCCGCTTTGCCCAAGGCTGAACCATAACTGGACAGCGCAGATTGCGTGCCTTGTTTGACTTGGCCTGTAACACCCGCCATATCGGATCCCAATGATTCTTGCATGCCACCGGATAACCAGCGGGTCACTTTATCAGGCAAAATATGAATCATGCTGAAACACTTTTCGACGATATTGAAGATGATCGTGGTGTAGATGATGGGTATAGCGATTTCCGCTACCATGCCAGACCAGCCAGTAACTTGGCCCATGACGGTGTTGATGACGTTATTGATGCCGGAATTGACTAGCCACACGCTAACATACACCATCATGATCGAGGTAATTAATCCAAAGACCATCAAGGGAGGGCGTAAAAACATATTGAGTAAGAGCATTAAAGCTTGTTCACCCTTACCAAACACATCGTGGCCTTCAGGATGCATGATGCCGATGCCGACGATGGGTGCGGCCACCATTCCTTCGACCACGCCGACCACCCAGCCGATGACGCCAAAGGTGTAAATCATGAAGGGAATCATCGGGAAATAAAACAATAGCATGGCGCCGGCAGCAAGCATTGGGGTGACGATGACCACAACTAAGGTAAAAAAGCCAATAAACATAATGCCCATTGCGACAGCCAGTTCCATGCAAGGGATGAATGAAACCGCAAAAGCGCTTATGAAGGCATAAGCAATACACATGGTCCAGGTATCAAATACCATGTTGATCATATCATTGCCGATTTGCATCAGGACGGTAATGGGGTTGGTGGAGGTACTATCGATACTCGTAAGCGATTGAATCGCCGAATACAGAGTGGTAGCGTTGCCCGTTATAATATCTAAGAAGCCGGCAGCAACTGTACCACCACTGGTCGTGACCGCTGATGCTTGGGTCATCGGGGCAGTGGAGCTGCCATTTTGGTTGACTTGTAAACTATTAAAGTTACCGACCACATAATTTTGCGCATACGTCGACGAGCCTGGCGTAACATAAGCCATATTCGCTTTACCAACCAGAGGAAGCATGATGCCTTCTAGAAACGCGACGCCATTAATGCTGGTCGTTGCCGATATCGATGGAAAGCCTGACGAGGGATAAATGACGCAGGGCGCATTGCCACTGCAGATGGGTTGCAAATAAGGCGTGCTGGTGGTGGGTATGCCGTTCCAAGCACCCTCTTGCTGTAAAGAACCGGTGCCACCGGTCGCACTGTTGATACCTAAAGAACCGATAACACTAAATGTCGCACCATTTAAACTTTGAATACCACCAACATAAGACATTAATTGATAAAAGTAATCACCAGCACTCAACCACGAATAGGTCGAGGGTAAACCGCTGCCACCGGTAGCATAAGTACTTACCAAACCAAGATAGGCATTGGTAGCGTTATTGATCGTTTCATTCGCGATGCCAATTGTGCTAGTGCTTGGCATATTCCACGCATAGGTGGGAAAATTATAACTATTAGTCAAGTTTGTTGAGACAACATACGCCGTTGGCGCAAGGCAAGTATCTGAACTCGATGACATAATCATTGAGCTATAAACCTGACAGCAAGCAGAAGGCGTTTGACCACTAGG
>CANCKG010000019.1 GCA_947378515.1 Gammaproteobacteria bacterium
AGGTCGTCAGTTGGTGTCTTTCAGCAGTTAATAAGTCGGGCTGGAAATGTTTGAAAGCGTTGAATTTACTCATGACATTTGTTCCGAACGATGCTAAATGGTTGGTTAAGTTACCCAGCCTCACGTGGAACTACAAAAACCATTTGTGATACCAATTAAACACCGAACCGCGATGGGTAGCCACAAGGGGGCTACCCTCTACGCGTTATTTAATCACAGACTTGACAATAAGTCATTCACTCGGCTGTTGAGCGTTGCATAACGGTGTTCATCTTGAGCGTCGATCACCAGAGCCATTTCTAGCTCTTCTGGCACCAGTAATTCTTGATCTTGCCGCTGCATATGTAAAACATCCAGAGTGGCTTCAGAAGGGTCGCGATGCACCGCTTGACGCAATTCAATTCTGGCTTCTAAGGTTTTTAAGGGCGCTGCACACGCTAAAATAATCAGTTGAACACCTAGGCACTTGGCTAACTGGACAAAATGTGTTCGCTGCGCACGTTTTAAGAAAGTCGCGTCAACCACGACTGAAAAACCAGCGGTTATCACGTGTTTGGCGAGTGAGCTTAAGCGTTCGTAGGTTTTTTCAGTGGCATCAGATGAATAGATATGATGATTTAATTTTGAATGCGATGGTTCTAAATGATTTAAATCATGCAATTGTTTGCGAATCACGTCGGAACGTAAACGAATGACGCCGCGCTCATGCACCAGCGTTTGAGAAACTGTCGATTTTCCAGAGCCAGCCAAGCCAGTCGTTAAAAATAATACCGCCGGTTTTTTAACGGTGAAACTTTTTGCTAAGTGTAAGTATTGACGGCTAAGCAGCAGGATTGCATCACGTTCTTTTGCTTGATGGGCATGGCTTAAATTAAATAACTGTATTTTGGCGCGAACCAGGGCGCGGTAACACAAGTAATAGCTTAAAGTTGCCAGACCCGCGTAGTCACCGGTATATTCTAAATAATAACTGGTCAATTGATTGGCATAAGAAACGCAATTTTTGACATGTAAATCCATGACCAAAAAAGCTAAGTCCGCGATTGGATCGGTCCAGCGTAATTCATCATTAAATTCGATTGCATCAAAAATGATCGGTTTATCGCCTATCATGGTGATATTGCCTAAGTGAATATCACCGTGACATTCTTTGATGAAGCCTAAGGCTTTACGCTGTAAAAAAATATCGTGTAAGCGAATATTGCTTTGTTCGGTCCAATTTTTTAAGTGATCGAGCAGGCTAAGATCCGTGAAGTCATGTAAGAGTGGCGCGATTTGACTGAAATTTTGCAAGACCGGTTCGGCAATTTGTTGTGGCGTGCCAAAATGCGCTTTTGGCGGAATAACGTTAGCATTTTGGTGAAAGCGCGCTAGTAAAATCGCTACATCGTCGATGATTTTGGAGGTTAATTCGTGTTGGTTCAATACTTCTGTCAGTAAGCGATCTTGTTGAAATTCACGCATTAAAATAGCGTATTCAACCGTGTCGCCGTCACCTGAAAAACGCGGGTTTTCGGAGCTGCCGGTTATGGGTATGGCGGCTAGATAAATGTCTGGTGACAGTGCTTGATTAGCGCGCACTTCTTGATGACAATAAAAACGTCGTTTAGCTAAGGTGGAAAAATCCAGAAAATCAAAATTTACTGATTTTTTAATTTTATACGCAAAATAGCCGGTCAGTAACACCCAGGAAATATGCGTTTCAATGATTTTAAAGTATTTGACTGGATGGTCATAGAGCGCGGGGTTTTGTAAGCGTTCGAGTAGTAATGCAGACATGGGTTATCCAGAAGTAAGGCTGTCAGTCTTAAATGTTAGTCCCGAGATAACTATTCACCATATTTCTCCATTTCTTGCGTAGATATATACCAGTGGCTCATTACGCGACGATGATTAATAGTTAGCCTCGAGAAATAAAATCGCTCTTATCATCCGCTATGGCTATGGGCCTTCAAGATGTTAGCCCCGGGCAACGCTCGGGGAACAGCGAGGTTTTTAGCTTTTTTCACGGAACACGATACGACCTTTGCTTAAGTCATAAGGTGTCATTTCGACGCGAACCCGATCGCCTTCTAAAATACGAATATAATTTTTGCGCATTTTACCCGAAATATGGCATAAAACGGCATGACCGTTATCTAATTGCACGCGAAACATGGTACTAGGCAGGGATTCGCTTACTATGCCTTCCATTTCAATGACATCTTCTTTCGCCATGTAAACCTCTTTTATAAACTACAATGTCATTAGCTATTCACGCGGTCCACGCCGTTGATGTTGTGTCCGAATGCCAAATAACTAACCGTTAGCCGATGATTTTAAGTAAAATACCGTTGACAAGCAACTTAAATCTCGGTAAGGTTGGCTTCTTTTGTTAAATCAGTTTAGTTGATTTTCCGAAAAAAACCTAACGTGTTGTATTTAAAGAGTAAACTGGAGAGGTGTCCGAGCGGCCGAAGGAGCTTGATTGGAAATCAAGTATACGGTAACCCCGTATCGAGGGTTCGAATCCCTCTCTCTCCGCCAATTTGAACCGCAGTATGGGCGAGTCTTTATGGCCCGCCCGTTGGCAAGGGATATAACGAATTTATCCTTCGATCGAAGCCAGATATAAAAAAAGCACCCATCGGGTGCTTTTTTTATATCTGTTGAAAAGTATTCAAACTCTCGCTATGGAGATCAGCGGTTCGACAAACCGCCAGTAAAGCCAATTTGGACGCGCTTTAGCGCGCCCGCAGGGTTGAGGAGCGAAGGAAACTGAAATCATCCCTCGCTTTAAACGACGAAGCTTTTCGCGAATTCTGCTAAAAATTAACCACCGCGTCTGCGGTCGTCTAATTCTTTTTCTTTATGGCGTTGAATTTGCGTTTCTAATTTCTTGACCATCAAATCAATCGAAGCATACATGTCTTCGGTTTCAGCCGTTGCATGAATCGCTTCATGATGGGGCAAATGAAGCGTGGCTTTGGCACTTTGGAGATTTTTTTCGACTGAAAGAATGATATCGGCGCTCATGGCTTTATCAAAATGACTTTCTAAATGGTGCATTTTTTCAGTTGCGTGAGCTTTTAAGCCGTCGGTCAATTCTATGTGACGGCCCGTAAATGTTAAAGTCATTGTATTCATCTTGGTTTCCCTTTTAAATTCCGATAAGCTTAACATTCTAGCCGATTGTACGCGAGGTGCAAATGAGTTTAATTATTCTTGATCGAGATGGGGTGATAAATTACGACTCCCCCGCCTTTATTAAAAGTCCCAACGAGTGGCAGCCATTGCCCGGTAGTTTAGCCGCTATTGGCCGGTTAACCCAGGCAGGGCACACGATTGCGATTGCTACCAATCAATCGGGTGTCGGCCGTGGCTTGTATGATTTAGCGACTTTGGCGGCGATTCACGCCAAAATGTTAACCATGGTCAAAGATCATGGCGGTGAGATTGCGTTGGTGTGTTTTTGCCCCCATCGGCCCGATGAAGGCTGCGCATGTCGCAAACCCTTGCCGGGTTTGTTTGAGCAAATAGGTCAATTATTGCAAGCGGATTTGCGTCAAGCGATCGCGATTGGTGATAGTTTGCGCGATATTGACGCCGCTCGTGCCGCTGGTGCTACGCCAATTGGTGTTAAAACCGGTAATGGTCGAAGCTTAATAAATCAACCAGGCTTACCGCTATTTGACAATTTAGCCGCTTGGGTTGAAGATTTCATCGCTTAATGCCAGCTATCGTTCACGTGGTTGTGCCAGGGCCCTTTTACCAAGCCTTTGATTATTTGCAGCCGAGCGATTGGTTAAGTTCGCCTGTTTTGGGTGCGCGGGTATTAGTGAATGTTCGCAACAAAGAACAGGTTGGCATTGTGGTCGGGTTTGCAGACATTAGCCATGTGCCTGTGGCTAAATTAAAATGGCTGCTAAAGATTCTTGATTACGCCGCCTTGTTCGATGCTTCACAACGGCAATTCATTGCCTGGCTGGCTGATTACTACCATGCTCCCTTAGGGGATATGTATACTCTAGCGTTACCGGCTTTATTGCGAAGTGGTCAGATGGCGAGTATTCAAGCGATCACCCTGGTGCGTTTGACAGTGGAAGGTCGAGATCTTGCACCTGATAAGTTGCGCCGCTCGAGCGCCCAGCTAGCCTTGTGGACATATTTACAGTCAATGCCAGCAGGAACGTTCAAGAGTCAATTAACCGCCCTCAATCATAGTTCAGCGGCGCTTCGTGCCTTGGTGCAAAAAGGCTTGGTCGAATCAATTAAACAGCTACCCTTGATCCCCGTGACGCAATTGGCGCCAGCCTTAGATGCCAATGAAGCTCAAAAAATCGCGATCGATGCAACGTGCGCGGCCCTGGGTCAGTATCACGCCTTTATGCTCTTTGGTGTGACGGGTTCTGGCAAGACAGAAGTGTATTTACAAATCATTGCCCACGTGTTAGCGCGGGGTGAACAAGCCTTAGTGTTAGTGCCAGAAATTGGCTTAACTCCGCAAACGGTGGCACGCTTCACCGATCGTTTTGGCGGCGTCGTATTAGCCTTGCATTCGGGCTTAAGTGAGCGCGAACGGCTAGAGGCTTGGTTGGCGGCTCAACGTGGTCGTGTGAGCGTGGTGATTGGCACCCGTTCGGCCCTCTTAGTGCCTTTTAAAACATTAGGCTTAATCATCGTCGATGAAGAACACGATAGTTCGTATAAGCAGCAAGACGGAATTCGTTACAATGCCCGTGATGGCGCGGTGGTGCGGGCTTTTCAGCTGCACATTCCCGTCATGCTTGGCTCAGCTACCCCATCACTCGAAACCTGGTTAAATGTCGTTAAGCAGCGTTATCAAATATTGCGTTTAGCGAATCGCACTTTGGAGGCTAAGCCGCCGGCGCTGCATTTGATCGATTTGCGCAGTCAGCCTTGGCACAATGGTTTATCGACCGTACTCATTGACGCGATGCGCGTCCAATTAACGCTTGGCAATCAAGTCTTGTTGTTTTTAAATCGGCGTGGCTTTTCCAGTAGTTTAGTGTGTCATTCTTGTGGTTGGTCACCGCATTGTTCATGTTGTGATAGTGCCCTCACCTGTCATACCGAACCCAAAAAATTAGCCTGCCATCATTGCGGCTATGAAACCAAGTGGCGTTATAGCTGCAAAGCCTGTGATCACCCATTGGCGCCCATGGGCACCGGCACGCAACGCGTGAGTGAAACTTTAAGTCAGTTATTTCCCGATGTGCCGTTGCAGCGGATCGATCGCGATTCGACCAAGCACAAAGGTAGTTTTGATGCGATGTTAGCGCAAATTCATGAAGGGCACGCGCAAATTTTGGTCGGCACCCAAATGTTGGCCAAAGGCCACCATTTCCCTAATGTTACTCTGGTCGGAATTTTACAAGCCGATAGCGGTTTATACAGCGCAGACTTTCGTGCGGTAGAACGCTTAGCGCAATTAATTGTGCAAGTGGCAGGACGCGCCGGTCGAGCTTCTAAGCCTGGCACGGTGTATATTCAAACACTGTGGCCTGATCATCCGATGTTGCAACAGTTATTGCTAGGTGGCTATGAAGCCTTTATTCAAGCCGCTCTACCTGAGCGCGACCGGGCCAGCTTGCCGCCCTATCGGTTTGTGGCATTATTTGGTGCTGAAGCAAAAATAAATAAACGTGCCTTGGACTTTTTACTAACAGTGCGAGAACAATTGCAACTGAGTAATATTAACGGTTTACAACTATTAGGGCCCGTGCCTGCCTTTAAAGAAAAGCGCGCTAATTATTATCGCGCGCAATTATGGTTGCAGAGTAAAGATCGGCGGGTGCTATCTGTGGCGATTGAGTATATTCAACGCTATTTGGCGGCGCACGCCAAAGAAGCCCGCACGGTCCGCTGCTTCATGGATATCGATCCTTATCAGATGGATTAAAGGTCATATTCGCCAATTACTGGCGCATGATCGGAGAATTTAGGTGTGCGCGGTGTTTTGATATTAACGAGTTTGGCACCCAGTACGGCACTGATAATCTGGTAATCGATCCGCCAACCAACGTTATTGGTATAGGCATTAGCGCGATTCGACCACCACGAATATTCAATTTTGTCAGGATAAAGATAGCGAAAAGCATCGAGAAAAGCATATTTCTCTAGAATGTCACTCAACCATTGGCGTTCTTCGGGTAAGAAGCCAGAATTTTTTTGATTGCTTTGCCAATTTTTGATATCCATTTTCGTGTGAGCGATATTCCAATCACCACATAAAATATAAGGCTTATCCTCTTGAGCCATCTTTGCAAAGACGGGCAATAATTCGGCCATGAAAGTAAATTTGCATGCTTGACGTTCTGGACCGCTGGAACCCGAGGGTAAATATAGCGAAGCAATAACCACTGAACCCAAATCGATTGCCAAATAGCGGCCTTCAGGGTCAGGTCCATTCAAGCCATATTGAATGCTTAAGGGTTTAATCTTGGTTAATATCCCAACCCCACTGTAACCTTTTTTTTGCGCTGGTTGATAATAATGCTGGTATTGCGTTAACGCTTGAATTTCGAATGGCACTTGATGATCTTGAATGCGAATTTCTTGCAAACAAATCACATCGGCCTCTTGTTCGTTCAACCACGCCGCCAAACCTTTACTGGCCGCACTTCTTAACCCATTGACATTTAACGAGATTACTTTCATAAGTTAATATTCTTAGGTTTGCCGTAGGGGCGGGCCCTATAAGCTAAGGAAAGCTAATACTTGATATTTTCACGCATGGCGTCTAAAATGCCAGCCTTACATTGTAGAGCTTGACGCTAGTTAATAACAACATAACGCGAGCATTTATTTTTAAAGCCTGAATAATTGGCTACGCATAGCGTTAATTTGCATTATAAACTCATATTTGGACGGGAGGTCCGTTGTTTAAACTACGTAAAGTAGCTTAAATTCGGCGACTTTTGTGCGTCTCATTATTACATTACTTATTTTAAGAAGGGAAGGATAATCTGATGGTAGGAATTAATTTGCGTACTCGCCTCAGTGATACGTTTCGTTGGGCATCCACTCGCACAAAACGGCGTCAAGCACATCTGGATGAGTTGCAACAGACTAAAGAAACCTTTAATGTTGACTCCGATGCCTTGATTAAAGATTTTCAAAAACAAATGCGTGATTGTTATGATGTGGAGATGCTCATCATGATTGCTGGTGCTTTTGAGTCTCAATTAAGAGGCGATCATGAAAATACGCAATTTAAAGCAATATTTCATGCTGAATTAGAAGCATGGTTAGCGAAACATAAAGCGTTATCGCAAGAATTAGCAACAGTTATCCACGTTGAGCCAGCTGCGCTTGAAAATACAGCAGGTGTAGCCGTTGCAACGGCCGTTACGTCACCGGTAATTACTGTTGAAGCCAAAGCTGTATTTGCTGACGTCGTTTTTTCTAAAGTTAAAGGTAAAACATGGACGTCAAAAGCATTTTTAACCGAACTCGCTAAACCAACCGGTGCTGTTTTAATTGAGGTAGTTAATAAGGCTGGCTCAACGTATTTAGCTAAGCAAAAAGAATTAGTCAAGAATAAATCAGCCATAGAGGCAGCTAAAGCAACTATTTGGCGCTTGCCTTGGTTTGGCGAAAGCAGAGAACTGACATTTGTTAAAAAAGTTATTGCAGCATTACAAGTCAATGCATTACAAGTCAATCAAAACGCTTTGCCTTTAATAATTACCACGGGTTTCCCACAACAAATACATACATTTGATCGAAATGAATTACTGGTATTGATTCGTTCTGATAAAAAACTTTATGACGCATTTAGAACTAAAGTTAGCTCTAAGGATAGTTCTAACAGCAGACTATTATTGGTCAAAAATTTATTTAAGGGTGATGCGTTAGCTAAAGAATTGTTCAATCCTGACAAGACTAAAGACTATAGTTCTACAGCTGAAGCATTATTGCCATATTTAGCTGCATTACCTGTGGTGCCTGCCGAACCATTGATAGATGCGAGTGTTGATGAAGAGCATGCTGCAAGTCGCTCAACTAATTCTCAACTAGCGGTGGCTGCAACTGAGGCGCAATTTGAAGTCGTGAGTAATCAAGCATTAGTAAGTTCCTTTGACGATGCGAGTG
>CANCKG010000020.1 GCA_947378515.1 Gammaproteobacteria bacterium
TGGTTTGAAACCCCGCCCTTCAGGGCGGTAGGAGCACCGTACCTCGGCCTACGCCTAAGGTTTCACAAGGTGCGGACTTGTTCGATTTGCACACCTCTTCCAAGTCTAAAACACTCCGGCCTAAAGGCCGGAGACTTTCTTGCTGAAAGTGGCTATTTGAGCGATAGACTTAAAGCAGCCATTATACTCACAATATTTTTTTGAGGTTCCATCATGCCCCTTAGTGAATCTTTAACTGGCAAAACCGCTTTTATTACCGGCGCAAGTCGGGGCATTGGCCGAGCGATTGCTTTGCGTCTGGCAAATGCCGGTGCCAATATCGTCATTGCCGCGAAAAGCACGACGGATAATCCTCAATTGCCTGGCACGATTTATTCGGTGGCGGCGGAAGTGACCGCTTTGGGTGCTAAAGCACTCGCTATCCCGCTTGATGTGCGAGACGAGAGCATGATTCAAGCGGCGGTGGCGCAAACGATGGCGACTTTTGGCGGCCTTGATATTTTAATCAATAATGCCAGTGCCATCAGTTTAACTGATGTGGCGACCACGTCGATGAAACGTTATGATCTGCTGATGGCTGTGAATGTTCGTGGTAGTTTTGCTTGCGCCCAAGCGTGTTTACCGTATTTAGCCAAGGCGACGAATCCCCATATTTTAACTTTATGCCCGCCTTTAAATATGCAAGCCAAATGGTTTGCTGGCCATATTGCCTATACGATGTCAAAATATGGCATGAGTATGTGCACCCTCGGCATGGCCGAAGAGTTTAAAACACAGGGCGTCGGTGTCAATGCCCTGTGGCCCAAGACCATTATCGCTACCGCGGCGATTGCGATGCATTTTCCCAAAGAATTATTGAACGCTGCACGTAAGCCAGAAATTATGAGCGATGCGGCTTTTTACATCTTAACGCGCAATAGCCGTGAATTCACCGGCCATTTTTGTATCGATGAAGATGTGTTAAAATCGCATGGCATTACCGATTTCGACCCTTACGCCGTGCAAGTTGGCGTAGCGTTATACCCTGATTTGTTTTTAGATTAGTACTTGTGGCGCGTGTTTTTCCGCCGTACTGAATAAATACCCTTATATCAATGGATTGCTTCATGCAAAAAATAAAATATTTCGTGAAATTAGTATTAATTGGCAGTTTGCTCGCCTTAAGTTTACCCAGCTGTGCCAGTAGTGCCCATAAAAATAAAAAGAATTCCGTTGATTCAGAAGCCAGTAATCAAAATTTAGATCAGTTAGTCGGTGGTGTTTGCAAGCGTGCTGACACCGGAGTTTTTGCCCAATCGTTTAACTCGAGTAAGATCCTTTACACGTATAAAGCAGACACCCCTTTTTCACCGGCGAGTAATATGAAAGTTATTACCGCCTATGCCGCTTTAAAATACTTAGGCCCCGATTTTCGCTACCATACGCGTTTCTTGACTGAAGCGAGCAATGTCTCAAGCGGTGGGGTCTTAGCGGGTAATTTATACGTTAAGTTTGACGGTGATCCTACGTTACAGTTGCAAAATTTGGATGCCATGGTCAAACAATTGACTTTGCTGGGTATCCATACCATTCAAGGCAGTTTAGTGATCGATGGAAGTCGTTATGATAGTAATGGCGTATCGCCTGGTACGATGGATGGTGATCGACGTTATTGCTATGGCGCACCCGTTGAAGCGGCTATTTTGAATAAAAACTGTGTGTCTTTTCGGTTATTACCGACGCGGGTGGGAGAACCGGCCCAAGTCGATTTACCTTATGGCATGCAATTGCCGATCATGAGTTCCGTATCGACGTCAGCCAGTCACAATTGCCATTTATCGATGGAAGCCGGTCAAAATGGTGATTATCATATTAATGGTTGTGTATCAGTTAATGCCAAGCCCTCGAGTCTGACGATTCCAGTGCCTCAAGGCAGTCAATTTAGCGAGGCGGCGATGGTCGCCTTATTACAACTGCATCACATCACAGTATTAGGTGATAAACACTTTGCGGTAAATGATCCAAAAACACCGCTTCGGGTAATCGTCGATGTGCCGTCCAAGACCTTGGCTGAGTTAGTGGTGCCGATGATGAAGCATTCAGACAATATGTTTGCTAATACCTTATTTAAAACGGTAGGCGCACATTACAATCAACAACCGGGTACCTGGCAAAATAGCGCTAGTGCGGTTAAAGCCATTCTACAAGCCAATGGTATCGAAACCACGTCGATGGTAATTATTGATGGTTCGGGTTTATCGCAAGATAATTTGGTGACCGCGAGGCAATTTGTCGACGTGTTACGGGCAGCGTACCGTGATCCTAAGATTCGGGCGGCTTATTTTGATGCGTTGCCAGTGGGTGGGTTGAATGGTTCTTTAAAAAATCGCTTAGGCTTTCACGATACGATCGGTAAAGTCCATGCTAAAACCGGCAGTATGAAAGGGGTATCGGCATTATCTGGTTATTTGATGGCAAAAGACAACGATGTGATTATTTTTTCGATTTTGGTGAATGATGATTTTCATGGTTCGTTGTTTGGCTATCGGAGTTTTGAAGATAAAGCGTGTCGATCTTTACTCTATCAATACGGCTGATTATCCATTCAGCACGCGCCGCGCGGGTTTCCCGCGCTAGTGCAGATCCAGGGGGCAGGAGTAAAAAATGCACAGCATTTTTTACCGACACACCAAGAGCAATGACGCTCTTGGCAGGACGTTTCAGTAAAGCAGGGACGAAAAGCTTTGACTTCCAAAATCGCGATTTTGCTACCATAAAGCTATCCTGCTTTATGGGCCAGTAATTCTCGGTAAAGCCTCTAGCCCAGATGCAGAGGTACTTTAAAGATTTTCATTTCGTAGACTTTTGACTATTAAAACCGATAGCAGTGCGGGTTATAGTGGGTTTTCACCGAGAATTGCTGTTTATGGCTACGTTGGAAAAAGCTAAGGTTTTTTCTGTTTTCACGAAGCCCTCCTTGATAATCCTCCATCGCGTAAGGAGCCACTAGCCTGATTTTACGAAATTTAAATAAAATAAGGTGAATAGTTACACGGTTGATTTATTTGTATTGCAACAATTCACAGCTAAGGACGCGCTCGATTTCAAGATACAGCTGATTTAGAGCGCTGGTTAATTGCTGCTCATCTTGCTGCTGACAGCAATATTCTGCTTGCTTGACGCAGTGTTTTAATGCTTCGGTGCCAAAATAACTGGCTGAACCAACTAAGCGATGCAGACATTTACGATACGTGGTCCAATCATCAATACTTAATCCTTGTAATTGTCTTGCATGGGTAAGAAGATCATCGGCAAAAATAGTCAGTAAAGCCTGAAGACGTGTTTTATCCGTGCCGACATAGTGCTGAATTTTATTTTTATCCAAGATGATGGGCATGTTGGTTCCAACGTCATTTAGAAGAAATGTATTTTTCACGGCGAATTTGCCCTGAGGCAAAGCCTTTGGCTTGCAGCGTTGCAAAAGATGCATCGATCATCAAAGGATTGCCGCACAAATAAACGATATCGTCGCTAGCGCTGGCATTTAATTCTTCAAAACATTGTTGCACATAACCGCCATATTCGTAGTGTTCTTGTTGAAGACTCAAGTCTTCGCGACTTAAATAACTGCGGTACTCAGCACATTCTGGATTAGCGTTAGCCCACGCTATAAAATCGGCAGCGTACAAGACATCCTTACGGTATTGAACACCTTGAATAATATAGACCGCTAAACCGGTTGTTTGCATTTTTGCCGTTAATGTCGGCAGCATCGCGCGATAGGGCGTAATGCCAGTGCCAGTGGCGACTAAAAATAAGCGTTTAACAGCTTCGTCGCGCAGGATCAGCCGACCAAAGGGCCCGCTTACTTCCACCAGATCACCTGCTTGAAGTGCGAAGAGATATTCTGAGCCAGGGCCGTGTTCAACATACGAAGCGGCAAAATCCAGATTGACTGTTTGTCCTTGGATAGACGCAATACTATAGCTGCGGCGATAATCTTGCCCTTTATAATGAAAATGAACGGTGATGAACTGTCCGGGTATGTAGTCCGGTAGCTTTTCGCCAGTACTGGTCAGTGTCAATTGCTTTACTTTTGAGGTTAAGAAAAGGCTCTGACTAACGGTATAAGTGGTGGTTTTTTTTAGCATAAGAGCTGTATTAAGCCTAATTAGAATTTATGTAGAGCATTATACCTAAGCTCACACAAAAAAATCTGCTGAACGCGTCTTAAATAATTTATACTGTGCGTTTTTCGATTAAATTTAATTTCGCTGGATGATAAATTTTTATGTTTAAAAAAATACGCGGTTATTTTTCAAATGATTTATCTATCGATTTGGGTACCGCCAATACCCTTATTTATGCCAAAGGTAAGGGCATTGTACTTAATGAGCCCTCCGTCGTGACGCTACGTCAAGATGATTTAGCGCGTGGTAATCGTCGGATAGTCGCAGTCGGCGCCGATGCCAAGCGCATGTTAGGGCGCACGCCGGGGAATTTGATGGCGATTCGGCCAATGAAAGATGGCGTGATCGCTGATTTTTTTGTAACCGAAAAAATGCTGCAATATTTTATTCATAAAGTGCATGAAAATCGTTTTTTACGACCCAGTCCACGCGTGTTAATTTGCGTGCCTTCAGGTTCAACCCAAGTAGAACGTCGAGCGATTCGTGAATCAGCGATGGGAGCAGGCGCTCGTGAAGTCTATTTGATCGAAGAGCCGATGGCGGCAGCGATTGGCGCCGGCATGCCGATTGATGAAGCCCGTGGTTCGATGGTGGTTGATATTGGTGGTGGCACGACCGAAGTGGCGATTATTTCTTTAAGTGGGATTGTGTATGCACAATCGGTTCGCGTCGGTGGCGATCGCTTTGATGAAGCGATTATCAATTATGTCAGGCGTAATTACGGTAGTTTGATTGGTGAAGCGACGGCTGAAAAAATCAAGCATGAAATTGGTTCTGCTTATCCTGGCGCTGAGCTGCGTGAAATTGAAGTACGCGGCCGTAATTTAGCCGAAGGTATCCCCCGTAGCTTCACACTCAATAGCAATGAAATCTTAGAAGCATTACAAGAACCTATTTCTGGGATTGTGGGCGCCGTACGCGCGGCGTTAGAGCAATCGCCACCTGAATTAGCGTCCGATATCGCCGAGCGCGGCATGATTTTAACCGGGGGTGGTGCATTATTGCGTAATTTAGATCGCTTGTTAATGGAAGAAACAGGCTTGTCGGTATTTGTGGCGGATGATCCGCTGACCTGTGTGGCGCGTGGTGGTGGTAAAGCATTAGAAATGATCGATTTGTTGAATGGAGGTATTTTACTCCATGATTAACGGTTAATTTACATGTCCAGACTTTATCGACAAACATCGGCGACTTTTTTGCGTTTTTTGACGTTGCTGTTGTTGTGTCTGATTTTAATGGTCCTAGATCAGAAACAAATTATTGTGCCGCGCGTTAAATCCGTTCTGCAGACGATGGTCACGCCATTCGAATATGCGGTCGTGGCTCCTAGCCGAGCGGTAGCGTTTGTGCGCGATTATTTAACGATCCAACAGCAACTCGTGACTGCCGAACATAGTTGGCAAGAGCAGCGGCTGTTGCTAAAAGCACAAGTGCAGCAAGTGAATGCCTTGAAAATTCAAAATCAACAATTGCAAACGTTGCTAGATTCGCCGGTCGTTACGCGTGAAGATAAATTTTTATTGGCCAATATCGTGCAATTAAAAAGTGATGCGCTTAGCCACGAGGTTTTGTTGAATATCGGAGTTCATTCGGGTGTAATGGTAGGCCAAGCTGTTGTTGCTGCTGAAGGAATAGCTGGTCAAATTGTTGTGGTGAATTCGCTTAATACGCGGGCAATGTTAGTGAGTGATAGTCGCAGTGCGGTGCCCGTTATCAATGAACGGACCCAAGAAAATTTTATTGTGGTTGGCACAGGTTTGGCAGACAGTTTAGCTTTAATGAATGTGTCAAGTAGCGCTGATTTGAAAGTCGGGGATCGTTTAATCAGTTCGGGCATGGGCGGCCATTTTCCAGCTGGATTTCCTGTCGGTACTGTGGCGATGATTGATACCAAAGTGAAAACATTTGCTCAGATTACTGTTAGGCCGGCGGTGAATTTAGCTAAATTACAGTTGGTCGTCATTCCTTTTGAAGCAAGTGCCATATGAATTTAAGTGGTTATTTTACCTTATTATAACGCTGCGCGCGGCAAAGCCGCACTTGCGCTTAAGAGGAAAGAATCGCGTCTTTGTAGCAACTCGACTATCTTGTCTCGTTGGCAAACCCGCCATAAACATCTGTGTCTATGGCGCTTCGCAGGAAAAAGCAGTGCTTTTTCTATTCTGCTGCGCCTTCTTAAGAATCACTTCATTGCGTAAGGTGCACTCAGAGCCGATTATAGTTATCAATTGGAAATTTTCGTGAATAGTTATGGTTATTTAACTTTATTTGGAAGTATGCTGCTTGCCGTGTTATTAATGATCATGCCGCTATCCAGTGGTTTAGCTACTGTTTGGCCATTGTGGATTGTCGTAGTGCTAGGTTATTGGCTGTATGCGTTGCCGCATCGTGTGAGTTTAGGTTCGGCAGTATTTTTCGGTTTGCTATTGGATGTGTTTAATAACACGCTGTTGGGCCAGCATGCGCTGGCACTGGTGACAGTGGCTTATATTATGGAAAAAATGCACCATCAAATGCGGTTATTTTTTTGGTGGCAACAATCGTTATTCATGATGTTTTTAACGGCCATTTACGTCTTTATTCTTTATATCGTGCAGAGTTTCTTATTTGAAATTCATTTAAGTTGGCACTATTGGTTACCGATTTTTACGACTGGGTTAGTATGGCCCTTGGTATTTGGTGTGTTACGCCATTACCGTCAAAAATTCAGAATGATTTGAAAGATGGTGCGCCCAAGAGGGTGAGGCGGGAATTCAAAAAGCACTGCTTTTTGCCGCCGAACGGCTAGCCACGGAAGGCTAGACAGGTCTTGCATCCAAGGATGGCTGCTTGGCAGTTGGCTGATTTGAAAGATGGTGCGCCCAAGAGGAATCGAACCTCTGACCTTTGGTTTCGGAAACCAACACTCTATCCAACTGAGCTACGGGCGCATGATTGTGAGTACTGCTTGTTCATCCCTGAAGGATGATTCCAGCCCAGCCTTCCATGGCTGGTCGTTCAGCGGCAAAAAGCAGTGCTTTTTGAATTCCCGCTTCACCCAACTGAGCTACGGGCGCATGATTAAGAATTTATGTTAAAAATGAATCATTATCTCACCAAGCTGCTCATTCTGCTGTGTTTAAGCGCTTTTGTCAATCTACTCGTGTGGTTCTGTGCTTATGCCGAAATATCCGACGACGATATGAGTGCGGCTGCTATTATGACGCGCTTAAAACCCGAAGGCATCGTCGATATCGAAGGCACTGCGAAAATTATCGTGTTAACTGAAAATGATAGTGCGCGACCCGAACGGGGCGGCTCGGAAATTTATCAAAGTACTTGCGTGATTTGCCATGGTTCTGGAGTCGCCGGCGCACCAATCTTTGGCAACCGCCAAGCCTGGGCGCCACGTAAAGCCAAAGGCATGGCGGTATTATTAAATCATGCATTGCATGGCTACAATTACATGCCGCCCCGTGGCAGTTGTACCGATTGCACTGATAGTGAAATTCAAGAAGCCATTCGCTATATGTTACTCAAGGCGAATTAAACACGTAGTTGGCTGCCTACATGATTAAGTGCAGTTTGAATCATCGTTTTAGAGACTTTACTCATACCAGATTCCGTGGCGTACCCTACCCAATTGGCAACAGCTTGACGCACTTCTTCGATGATGGATAGCGCTAGGGTTTTTTTAATGCCACTGATTTCGGCTAGCTTCACAAGATGTGTTAGCGTAGGATTTTTCCCTTCACCCAAGATCATCGTACAATGTTCACCCGCAGGCCCTGAGCAAGAAAGTCTCCGGCCTTTAGGCCGGAGTGTTTTAGACTTGGAAGAGGTGTGCAAATCGAACAAGTCCGCACCTTGTGAAACCTTAGGCGTAGGCCGAGGTACGGTGTTCCTACCGCCCTGAAGGGCGGGGTTTCAAACCAGCTAA
>CANCKG010000021.1 GCA_947378515.1 Gammaproteobacteria bacterium
GGAGAATCGCGGCTCCCCCCCTTAACAATCCCCCAGAGCAACAGGAGCCACTGGCGTAGATCTACGCGAGAAAGAGGAAAATGTGGTGAATGGATACGGTAAAACTACGTATTGGGACGTTATGACTGTAAAATTCGAAGCTCATCTAACATTAGCCGTATGTTTTTCTGACGGTCTGTGTGGCAAAATGCGGTTTTTACCGAGTCATTTAACGTGAGTTTTTGCGCCTTTAAATGACAGCGCTTTTTTTAACCAGTTTACCTGCATGATGGCGTTGTAACGTGGCCAGGCGAAATCGATTTAGCACCCGATGCAATGCACGAAGCAATTAAACAACATGGCACTTGGTTATTGGCTTAATACCCCGTGGTACCGGGGGTGTGATTTTCAAAACGGGTGTATTGACCCATGAACGTCAAGCGCACTTTACCAATCGGGCCATTCCGGTGCTTGGCGATAATGATTTCAGCGGTGCCTTTGTCGCGACTATCATCATGATAAACTTCATCACGATAGATGAAAACGATTAAATCGGCATCTTGTTCAATCGCGCCTGATTCACGCAAATCCGACATCACGGGTCGCTTATCGGTTCGTTGTTCGAGCGAACGATTAAGCTGCGACAGGGCAATAATTGGCACTTTTAATTCTTTAGCCAAAGATTTTAACGAGCGAGAAATTTCCGAAATTTCTCCGACCCGATTATCCCGTAAACCTGGCACTTGCATCAATTGCAAATAATCGATCACGATCAAACCCAATTGGCCATCAAATTGCTTAGCCAAGCGCCTCGCGCGAGCCCGCAATTCCATCGGACTCAAGCCGGGAGTATCATCGATATACATCGGGGTATCGGCCATCATCCCCATGGTGCTGGCTAAACGATGCCAATCCGGATCATCCAACCGACCAGTACGGACTTTATGCTGATCGATGCGACCGAGCGACGACAGCATTCTGGTGGCTAAGCCATCGCCGGGCATTTCCATACTGAAAATCAACACCGGTTGCTTACTCTTCACAGCCGCATATTCGGCGACATTCATCGCAAAACTGGTTTTACCCATCGATGGCCGGCCGGCGACGATAATTAAATCTGACGGTTGCAAGCCAGCGGTCATTTCATCTAAGTCACTAAAACCACTGGATAAACCGGTCACGGCATCGGGGGATTGATGTAAGTGTTCGACTTTGGCAACCGCTTGCGCTAATAAATCGGCGATATGCACCGGCCCGGTACCACGTGATAATTGTTCGCCGATAGCAAATACTTTACGCTCGGCTTCATCGAGCAATTCGGTGGTGGTACGGCCTTCGGGATTAAAGGCCGAATCGGCCAGAGCACCACCGACGGCGATCAATTGCCGTAAAATCGACCGATCACGGACAATATCGGCATAAGCGGCAATATTCGCAGCACTGGGGGTATTTTTAGCCAGTTCCACTAAATAGAAATCGCCACCGGCATTATCTAATTCATTTAAAGTTTTGAGGGTTTCGCTGACCGTGACAAGGTCAAAAGGGGAGTTACGACGCGCTAATTCGGCGATCGCTTTAAACAATAATTGGTGGTCATGGCGATAAAAATCGTGTTCTTGAACGCGTTCAGCGACCCGATCCCACGCTTGATTATCGAGCAACAAGCCGCCTAGAACGGCTTGTTCTGCTTCGATTGAATGGGGTGGCGTTTTAATCGCATCTAATTCGCTTTCGCGTTTTATCTTGCGCGGCTTAAAATTCCGACCCGATTCTTCCTGCATGACTTATTCAGCCACAACAAGAATTTTAACTGTTGTGACTACATCATGATGCAAATGCAAATCAATCACGTGTTCACCGGTTTGACGAATCGCACCATTTGGCAAGCGAACTTCAGTTCGAACAACAGCAACACCGTGTTTCGTTAAGGCATCCGCCACATCGATCGCACCAACTGAACCAAACAAGCGACCTTCTTCACCGACTTTAGCGCCGATGGTGATCACTTGGTCAATCAATTGCGCGGCTCTACTTTGTGCAAATGCTAAGACTTCAGCAGCTACTTTTTCAAGTTCGGCACGCTTAGCTTCAAACTGGGCGACATTATTTTTCGTCGCACTAGCCGCTTTGCCTTGTGGGATTAAAAAATTGCGGCCAAAGCCAGGCTTGACATCAACTACATCGCCGATGTTACCCAAATGACGATTTTTTTCCAATAAGATTATTTTCATAGCTCTTTATCTCTTAAATACATAACGTTGTCGGATATTCCACCACGCGTCAACAAAACCCACGCCTATTAAAATCACTAATACTTCAGATGACAATAACAACAACGCGCAATAACAAAAAACTAACCACATACTTTGGTGGCGAGTTTGTGCCGTCAAATAATGCACCAAGCTTAAACCCGCTACCATCAACGGCAACAGTACTACCCCAACACAATCGAGTAAGAGACTTATGTGTGTCATTAAGCCGAGTATCAAGATCAAAAGCAATGCCGAAGCATACAGCGGCGACAAATGAATATGATACAACTCTTTTTTCAAGCCACCGGGATTAAAGAGTGACGCTTGGACATACCGTCCAAAAATCACATTCACTAATGCCGCGGCTGAAATCACCATGACATCAAGGCCCGTGGCAAGGCGGCTCACATAAGCCAATAGTGCTGGCATATCTTGTTCTGATACCGCTGCTTTAAAAAATGCCGGTAAGCTTTTTAAGCTGGCAAATTCTGGCGTTAACAACGCTTGCCAAAAATTGGCAATGTCGGGGTACAAAACATGCACGCCCAGCACCACCAATAAACCTAATACCGTCAAGCATTGCAATAGCATCAGCCAAGAACGGGTCAGACTCAATAACAGACTTAAACCAAACAATAAACCAATATTCGCCACTTGGCCCAAGATGGGGAGCAAACCAACTTTACTATACGTCAGTTGCAACACAATGGGGATCAAGATTGCGCAAACCAATTGACTGCCGGCTTTAGCGCCGAGGCGTAACGTCACCAAACTTAGCAAAATCAGGGCAAACCAGCGCAAAATGGGCAGCGTACTTAAAAACAATACCAAGAAAAATACTTGGCGACGATTTATCAGTAAACTCAATAACCAATTGCGCATAGCGGATTTTAACCGGCTTTATTCGTGACGATCGCAGTACGGCAATAACGCTAAAAAGCGAGCCAATTTAATCGCGGTGGATAATTGACGCTGATAACGCGCTTTGGTACCGGTAATCCGACTTGGAATAATTTTGCCGGTTTCAGTGACAAAACTTTTCAACAATTCCACATCTTTGTAATCCACTTCAGCAATTTTTTCTGCCGTGAAACGGCAATATTTACGACGACGAAAATAACGCGACATAAGCTTTTCCTCACTAATAATTATTCAGCAGGCGGCATTTGGCCTAACTCTGTTGATGACTCTTGTTTCTTCATTAATGCAGATGGCGTTAACACAGCATCAGTACGATTTAAAATCAAATGGCGCACGATGGCATCATTAAATTTAAAGATCGTCACTAATTCGGCTAATACTTTGGCATCACATTCGATATTCAGCAGCAAATAATGCGCTTTATAGAGTTTATTGATGGGATAAGCTAATTGCCGGCGGCCACAATCTTCACGACGGTGAATGGCGCCATTACCAGCGGTAATGATATTGCTATAGCGGTCTAACATGGCAGGCACCTGTTCACTTTGATCAGGGTGCACCATGAGAACGATTTCATAGTGTTTCATAAAGAAAACTCCTTATGGATTTTTAACAAAGTCAAGCTGCTGGCTCTTTAACAACCACAACCGATTAACAAGCTTGACAAGGAGGTCGGCCTTTACAGCCGATTGGCCCAACAGTATGCCTAATTTTTAAGTTTTTTGCTAGCTTTTTTGCCGTAGTTGTTGTAGGCGCGGCAATAGCCGACTTATTCATGCCGGCTTAGAGTTGTGCTATGCTCGAAGTAACGATCCTGAAACCTATGCAACACGGCGAGCGAGAAGCTTAGCTGTGGTGCTGAATAGCTACATTAATTGGAACAATCATGCCAGATGATACAGACGACATAATAGCAACCTTACTTGAGACAGCTGTAAATATAGATGCGATTAGCCAATCTGACCAACTATTACACTCGGCTGAGCAAACTCGACGTAACCGTTTGAATGCCGAGTCTGAAGCAAGTGCATTACAAGCCATAAATGATTCACCTCAATCGAGACTCACGAGTCCTACCCAGATGTCAAGTGCGCAAGCAAACGATCAGGCAAACAACGACTTAGAAAAACGCATTGATCCCAAAACCGGTGGGGCCATGAATTATCCGGAATTTCAGGCTAAGTGGGATAAACTGGTCGAAGAAAAAAATAAAGCCATCGAAGCCAGAAATGCCAAAAAAACGGGTTTTGCACCCACGCCTAACGATCAAGCAAACAACGACTTAGAGAAACGCATTGATCCCAAAACCGGTGGGGCCATGAATTATCCGGAACTTCAGGCTAAGTGGGATAAACTGGTCGAAGAAAAAAATAAAGTCATCGAGACCAGAAATGCCAAAAAAACGGGTTTTGCACCCACGCCAAGTGCTCCACCTGCAGCAGTTTCTCTCACTGAAAATACTCAAGCTCGTTCAACTGTGGCGCCTAAGCCGACTCCCCGCGTGGCTTCGATCGATGTTGCGCCAACGAGCACTGAACAATTAGACAATAAACCGTTTTTCGCTAACGCCGCTGCAAAAAAACAGGCTGAATTCACCGCTGCTCTAAGTGTACTCGAAAAAACGGGTAGCGAAACGCAAGCAACGCTAAAAGCATCTAATACCAATCCGGCAGTTATGCAGCAACTTGACCTTATACTGACGAGCATTGCTGACTTAAAAGACTGCTGCAATAAGATTGAAGTCCATGATCAAAGCAGCCTAGATTTTCTTAACGACACGTATTCAGCTGGACTGGAGCGTGTAGGGCAACAGGTAAAGACGTGTGAAACCCTCCTTAATATGCAAGGCCATGAAAACACGAACACCCTTAACAACATCTCGAGCGAAATCGCTTCTGCTGAGACATACGCCAAAGACAACCTCGTTGCGCAAGATGAAATAATTGCCGCTACCATCGCTGACGAAAACCTCATTACCGATGACCTCATTGCAGCCGAAGAAGTGCAAGTCGCCGACACCGACGCTGAAACACCAGAAGCAACAACAGCGGCAGAAATAGTTGCCGCCGCTGCCGTGGAGACCCCTGCGCCAACGGCCGACATCAGCCCTTCGCCAAGCCCAAATCCTTCGTCACAATGTGTTAAAGCCGAAAAAGACAAGTATCCTGAATTGGAAAAAGATACCGAAAAACTCAAAAAAGAACAACAAGCCGCTGAGTTAGCCGAACGACCAGATGCCATACCGCGGCCAGCTGGTTTATGACAATTGCCCTGACATTAATAACCGCTGTGATTGAATAATCATCACTTTAAAAAAACAAGACACCTGACATTAATAACCGCCGTGATTGAATAATCATCACTTTAAAAAAACAAGACGCCTGACATTAATAACAGTGATGATTGAATAATCATCACTTTAAAAAAACAAGACACTTGACATTAATAACAGTGATGATTGAATAATCATCACTTTAATGGCATCATGGGCCTGTCTGCTGTGGCTGTCATCAACCCTAATGGAGTTATGCAATGAGTCTCAATTTAAATGCTTTAATGAAACAAGCCCAAGAAATGCAACAGCGGATGCAAGATGTGCAACGCGAAATTGCTATCCTTGAAGTTATCGGTACTTCTGGCGCAGGCTTGGTTGAAGCCATCATGACCGGTCAATACACGGTTAAACGCATTAAAATCGACCCTAGCTTATTGATCGAAGAAAAAGCGGTGCTTGAAGATTTAATCGCAGCTGCGGTCAATGACGCGGTACGCAAAGTCGAAGAAGGGACACGTGGTAAAATGTCATCCCTTACCGCCGGTATGGATTTACCTAAAGACTTTAAATTGCCAACCAGTTTAGACGAGAGTGAATAAACGACGCTTGTGAATTTTTCGCCACTCATTCAAGAATTAATCGATGCACTACGGTGTCTGCCTGGGGTGGGGCAACGCAGTGCCCAGCGAATGGCGTTTCATTTATTGGAACGCAAACGCGAAACGGCTAAAAACCTTGGTCATACCCTATTACGTACCCTAGAAAAAATAGGTAATTGCCAACAATGCCGCAATTTATCTGAAACGCCGTTGTGCTTAATGTGCCAACACCCAGGACGTAATCAACACTTATTATGCATTGTCGAGTCACCGGCCGATGTCTTGGCAATTGAACAAACGGGTAAGTTTAGTGGCCATTATTTTGTTTTGATGGGCCACCTCTCACCTTTAGATGGCATCGGGCCTCAAAGTTTAGGTTTAGACGTGTTAGCCCAACATTGTCGTACGCATGGCGTGACTGAAGTCATCCTAGCCACCAATCTCACCGTCGAAGGCGAAGCCACCGCGCACTATATCAGTCATTTATTAAAAACCTTACCTTTAACGCTATCGCGCATCGCCCATGGCGTGCCAACTGGCGGCGAATTAGAATACATCGATGCTGGCACACTAGCTCGAGCCCTTCAAGCACGTGCTCTTATCACGAGTGTAGAATAAAGCCTCTATGCCTAAACTTTTCTTTTGCGGCCTGATTGGTTTAATCCTAAGTGTTAATGCAGTTGCGCTTGACTCAGATCGCACTCAAGTACTAAATGCACATGCCAATAGTGCCACCATCAATCAACAAACCGGCATCAGCCTTTACCAAGACCAGGTGGTCGCGATTCAAGGCACCACTTCTCTGTACGCCGATAGCGTCGTCATTAAACAAGATGCACACCATCAATTGGTTGAAGTCATTGCTTATGGCAACCCGGCCATCTACAAAACGATTCCCGAAGCTGGCAAGACTGAACTTACGGCTACTGCCTTGGAAATTCATTATTATCCTGCTAAACATTATGTTCAATTGATTCACAATGCTATCGTCATCCAAGATGGCAATCGTTATGCTGCACCCTTAATTAATTACGATGTGCTCAAACAAACCGTACAATCACCCACTTCAAGCGCAGGCCACACGACGATTGTCTTGCAACCAGATACTTTCTCTAAAAAAACGACCAAGCCTCATGATAACTGAATTAACCGCTCACCATTTAGCGAAATATTACGATAAACGCGCTGTGGTCCAAGATGTCTCACTGTCAGTAAAATCAGGGGAAATCGTCGGTTTGCTCGGGCCCAATGGCGCTGGCAAAACCACCAGTTTTTACATGATTGTCGGTTTAGTACATTGTGATAAAGGCTCTGTCACGTGCGGTGAACACGATATCACGCAATTGCCCATGCATGCACGCGCACGCCTCGGTATTGGTTATTTACCACAAGAAGCGTCTATTTTTCGCAAACTCACTGTCGCGGAAAATATCCTTGCGATTCTCGAATTGCACCCTTTACTGACACGCGAACAGCGTTACCATGAATTAGAACAATTATTATTAGAATTTCACTTAACTCAAGTGCGAGATACCGCCGGCATTAGTTTATCCGGTGGTGAACGGCGTCGAGTCGAAATCGCCCGCGCGCTGGCGTCTAAACCAAAGTTTATTTTATTGGATGAACCCTTTGCTGGGATTGACCCGATATCGGTCATCGATATTAAACGGATTATTACCCATCTTAAGCAACGCGGCATCGGCGTTTTAATCACCGATCATAATGTCCGCGAAACCCTTGATATCTGTGAACGTGCCTATATCGTCAGTGAAGGCAAAATCTTGTGTGAAGGTTCACCAACGGTCATTCTCGCCGATCAAAAAGTCCGTGACGTCTATTTAGGCGAAGATTTTTATATGTAATTAAAACCAGTCGTAAAGGCAGGTCTTTACAGCCCGCGCGTCGTGCCAAAGGCAACATCTGTTATATGTAGTGTACTGCAACAGAAATTCTTGATGAAGCCTCTAGCCCTGATGCAGCGGCACTTTAAAGATTTTCATTTCGTAGACTTTTGACTATTAAAACTGATAGCAGTACGGGTTATAGCGGGTTTTCACCGAG
>CANCKG010000022.1 GCA_947378515.1 Gammaproteobacteria bacterium
AATACGGACCATTTAGCGAAAGCACTGGCGCGGCGGCAAGGCTTGCCGGGTTTTAGTCTTTTCAAATGGTATTCCTTAGGTCAAGGTTTTATCCAAATGGGCGTGTTGAGTTATCAAGCGGTGTTAAGCGCAGCTCGAGATATTAGTGTGAACGTGGTGCAAATGACTTGGCTTAAAAGCATTGAAATAGCGAGCGAATTCGCAGGCTTAAGTTTGCTCGCTTATAGCTTAAGCGTTTGGTTAAAGCGTAAACTGGGCTTTTACCAACAACATATTCAAGAATTAAGTGGCCGTTTTTTTATCGGGGTCATTCGCCTTGTGCGGCGTCATTTATATCCACTGGCGCTTTTCGCTTGGCTGATGTTAGCGTTAACGCAATTGCCGATCAGCGATCAATGGTTGCATTTGATTGTCTATTTGATGTTGACGTATCTGGTTTTTAGTGTAGCGTTTAGTGCTGCACGCATCGGTTTATATGAAAATTTATCGAGTAATATTGGTGAGGATGTCAAATTATATTTTAGGCTCTTTTGGACCTTAGTTGTGGGTTCAGTAGTGACGGTGTGTTTAGTGCTGTCACAAGAATTGAATGTTATTTATGAAATTCATGATTTCTTTAACCGAGCTTTTACTTTTTTTGTTTTAATATTGGCGTTAATGTTATTGAAAGCGTGGCAAGTTGTGCCACAGTTAATTATTCCTTATGTGAATGCGAAGCATTTTTACTTGATCCGCGTGATTAATTTACTCGGCGCTTTAATCCCGCTGATTATTTTATCAAATGCCTTGATCGGCATGGTAGGTTATGTGGAATTGGCTTGGACGATCAGTAAATATGAAGGGATTTTCGTTGCTCTGGTCATTTTTTATTTGATTGGCAAAGGCGTGCTCAATGAAGTGCTGATGTGGCTGGCCGATTGCTTGATCAGTCGTTTGCGCAATGGTTGGTTGCTGACCGAAGCACTGCTGAAGCCTGCTTCTAAATGGCTTCATATTGCCTTTTTCTTGAGCGTGGCGTATTTGTTACTCTATGCTTATGGCATTACCCAGCAAGATTTCTTTGCGACCCTGTACTATGAAATCATGCATTTCACCTTGATTCGCTTTTCGACGACCAATATAACGCTGTGGGTCTTATTGAAAGCCACGTTAGTGGCCATGGTGTTTATTTGGGCTGTGCATTGGTCACGCGAATTTTGCTATCGCCGTTTGTATTTGACGATTAAAGATATTGGTGCGCGCAATAGTTTGGCAATCTTTACCCAATATGGCATCGTTTTATTGGGGTTATTAGTGACGTTAAAAGTCTTGCAGATTGATCTAACTGTATTAGCCTTTGTGTTTTCGGGTTTTGCTATCGGAGTGGGTTTTGGTTTGCGCGATTTAGCCAATAATTTTGCCTGTGGTTTGTTGTTATTAATCGAGCGGCCAATGCGGCGTGGTGATACAGTGTCAATCGGTGTTCATGAAGGCGTTGTGGTGCAAATTGGTATGCGAGCGATTACGTTGATTTCAGCGGATAATGGTGAAGTGGTGGTACCTAATTCCGAAGCCTTCAGTAAAATTTTTATCAACTGGACGCGCCAAGATGATGTGGTGCGTTGTGAAGCGATTGTCAAAGTATCGCGTGATGAAAATCCCACCTATTTACACGATGTGATTAAAGCCGCCGTTATTGCCACCGATGGGGTGTTGGTCAAGCCAGTGCCGGTTATTTTATTAAAAAGTTTACAAGACACTGTATTAGAGTTTGAAGTGCGCTTTCATATCAATTATCGGATTCATGATTCACGCACCATGATGAAATCCCGAGTCTTGTTTTCGATTTGGCAAAGTTTTGATGCACTGGGTGTCAAAGCACCGCATCCGCAACACGATATTCATATTAAAGAATTGCCGAGTTCGGTATTGCCACTAACACCATAAAAGATCGATGTTTTGTAAGATTACGGTTTTTTAAATTCAATTAAGCCATACAATTTATCAAATTCATGTTGTTGTTGTGGGCTTTTTTCTTCTTTGTTGTTATTGAGTAAAGAATGCAATAACCCATGATGATGAATGATGGTAGCGACAGGTGGCAAAGATTTTAAAAGTAATTCTTCTTTTTGCAATAAGGTAGCTTGTTTTACGGCAATTTTAATGGAATCGAATTCATTGTGATATTTGGCGTTGCCGGTCATAGCGGCCATCCAAATGATAAGATCATCAGGTAATTTCGCGTTAAATAGTTCATAGAGTATCACGACATTTTTTTTAATTTCTTGCTGACTTTTTTCTTGCTGCAATCGAGCAATTCGCGCCTGCAAAGCTTCTAATGCTTCAGCAACCGTTGGCTTGCCAAATATTTCATGGTGTTGAGGAAGCGCCCTTGCTAGTAAGGTTAAATCATCCATGCTATTGTTTTGCGTAAAGCGTTGAAATTCAGTAGGGTTGTCTAATATCAGTGCAGCCAATTGGTCATGGTGTTTTTCCTTTCCGGAATTGGATTGTTGCTGATCATCTTACAGCGCTTAACTTAAGGTTTTCTGAAGAAAAAACGGAGTGGGTGAAATAAAATTTGGTATATTGCAGCTAGGCTAGCGAGCCATAAAGACTCGCTTTTATATTAGGTTGTAATCACTAAACTTGGGACGTTAGGCAATATTGCCAGTACATTGCCGCCACTGAGACCGGGGCCGAGAGCAGACCAGGTGGTGCCATTCCATTCGGTAATGTGGTTTAGGGTGGTTGAAGTGTCTGCGGTCTTTGTAAATTGCCCGCCGATCCACATTGGACTATTGACTGAGCGTGGATTGACAAACGCCAGCGAAAAGACGGTGCTATTTAAACCTGCTGTTGTTCCACCTAAGGCTGATCCCGTAAAAACAGAATTAAGATAAGTGAGGTAGCCAATACGATTGTAAGTGCTACTGTTGACTAAGGTAAAAGTGCCACCAAAATAACTGTAAGCTGAACCGGCTGAGGATAAGGTTGCCACCGCGTGCACTGATTGATTTGGTATAACCCCGATCGCAACAAAGCTGCTGCCATTCCAAAAGATCAGCTTGGCTGAACTGACACTCGGACTGATTGCACCCGTAAAATTACCGCCGATCAACACTTGGCGCTCTGCTGGAGACGTGGTGACAGTCCCTAAACTCAACGAATAAACGGTGTTATCGAGGCCACTAGCCATTTGATGCCACTGGGCACCATCCCATTCAGCAATATACGGTAAAGCGATAGGCGTGCTGGCTGAGGTTTTGGTAAAAGCCCCGCCGGCATAAAGAATGTTTCGGGTATTATCAAATGCCAAGGTATTAACGGGGATAGTCGCACCGTCGCAAATCGGGCTATCGGTGCCCAAGCCATGCCAAGTTGCATTTACCGTATCCCAATACACCAGGTTGCTTGAGTGGATTGAATCGCTAGAAATATAGCCTATTCTTCCACCCACATAGAGATAATTATGCGTAGAATCAAAAGCGAAAGCATTAACGCTAGTGCCGCTTACCGCGCTAGCTTCGCCCAAGGCATTCCAGTTAGCGCCATCCCAGCGACCTTTTTGATAGAGTAGAGTCCCAGGCCCATTAACATCACAACTAGAGCCAGAACAAGCATAAACAAAAGTGCCACCAGCATACAAGTCACCGGTTTGATCTAAAGTAAGCGCCTGTACGGCACCGCTTAAGCCATAATCGACCGGATACCAATTAGCGCCATCCCAGCGAGCGATAGATCTTACTGCAGTAGAAAGAGAGCCGGCCGTTTGGGTAAAGCTGCCACCGGCATAGAGATCACTGCTATAACTATAATTGAACGTGTCCTTGACGGGTGCACTTAAATTCGGTGTTAGAGTTAATTGAATCGTGCCATTGCTAGCGGTGCTCGCCGTCGTACCAGTTGTCGTGGCAATGGCTTGATACCAAAGGTCGCACGATTGGCCGATATTTAAGGTCATGGTGCCGCCAACGTCGACAGGGCATTGGCTGGCATTAGCATCAAGACCGACAGGACATTGGTTAACCCCCGCGGCATAAGTGCAAGGACTGACCTTTGTAGGGTCGCTGGCGGCATCAGCAGTTAAGCTAATGGTTTGTGAATAATTTGTGTCATTGCTTATTTGGATGGCGCGGTAAGCCAAATGATTAGTCGTTGACACACTGGTCGTGATACTGCCACTTAAGGCTGGGCCAGAGACGGTTGTTTGGCCAATGATCACGGGGCTAATCACGATACCCGGATATAACGAGACAGTCAAAGACAAGGAACTGTTACTGACCAACGTCGTGGGATCGTAGTCGCCGGTCACACTACAACTCGCGCCATTGGCTAAGGATTGATTGAGGATGCAAGTATTTTCGCTCGTTAGATAATTTTGATCGCCTAGGATCGTCGCACCGATACCAAGCGGCCCACCACTGGTATTGGTGATTGTGGCGGTGATAGCAGCGGCTGCTTGACCAAGTACCATGGTCGTTGGTAAAAGATCGGTCATGCTGTAGGTATAAGCCTCGGCACCCGCCAGTTTGCTCAGCAATAAACTGCTAATTAACAAGATAGTATAGGGTGGCCGCATGCTTCTACTCCTTTAGAATGAATAACGCACGCCTAAACTGGTGCTTTGATTAGATAGATTAGTTTGGGGGCCGCTGGGAGTTGCATAGTTTAGAGCCGTGCCTGCGCCTAATTGTGCTCGTACTGGCGTGAAGTAATCGTAGGCTAGAAATAGTTGCCAATTTTTTGTTAGGGCACAGTCCACCCCTAAACCGATATCGCCGACCCAAGTACTGGTGGTTTGATCGGCAAAGCCATAACTGGGCTTGCCGGGTAAATCGGTGCCGGCTGTTTCGCTATAAGCACTTGCTTTAGTGATCGCTACCCCTGAAGCTAAATGCAAGAAAGTGCTAACAGGGCCTTTTTGATACAGCCCGAGGGCTGTATCCAGTAATAATATTTGGCTTTGGGCTTGATACGTGTAATTATCGACATCGGTCATATTCGCATAGCCTGACCACGAGCCAATTCCAGTTAATTTTTCGGGGCGTTGATTTTGATAACGCAAGCCGAGTCGGTAATAAGCTAGCCAACCGGTGGCGCGAGCATGAAGAATAGCAAATTGGCCACCAATGCTGAGCGAATACGTCGCGGCATTGCTACTGTTTTGCGTGTCGGCGATAGCTTCAGGGGCTAGTCCTGCGACTGCTGGCAACACAGTGCTAGTCCCCTCAGTAATGTGCGACGCACTCTGACCCAGTGTGGCATCGAGATACCAATGTTCAAAATGTAATTGGTCTAACAGCGCACTGGCTTCTGCGCTGTTGCCAACGAGAAGCAGGCCAAAGCAGCTTAGTGCGCGACGCAATAGCCCATTTAAAAAAGTCATAATGAGCAGAATCCTGATCCTTACTATTGAGCCTATTTATACCCATCGGACCTTAAGCTGTGATGGGTGTAAATGTAAAATAGGGCTATACCGCTCGCTATGGGCCCACTTTAAATCGCTAACCTCGCATCTTCATTGGCGAGCGGTATAGGTTCCACGCGCATGAACCCCGTACTTAGTCAGAAAGCGTAATTTGACCACTGAAAGAAGTATAGCAGGCCTTCATAAAGATTCGCTCATCCATTTTCATCTTGTAATAAGGCTAACATATCCGATGCCGACATTTTCGTCGCCAAATCACTGCCGACTAATAAACTATCGGCTAAGTCGCGCTTATGAGCATGCAAATGGACGATCGATTCTTCGATGGTATGTTTAGCTACCAAGCGATAAATGGTCACGGTGCGCGCTTGACCCATGCGATGGGCCCGATCCGACGCTTGATCTTCGACAGCGGGATTCCACCACGGATCCATGTGAATTACATAATCGGCAGCGGTAAGATTCAAACCCGTACCACCGGCTTTGAGGCTGATTAAAAATAAATCAGCTTCTCCGGCCTGAAAGGCATCGACGCGTTTTTTACGGTCTTTCATCGGGGTGGCGCCATCAAGATATTGATAACGGATACCTTTGGCATCTAAATATTGGCGGATGATAGCGAGATAACCGACGAATTGACTAAAGACTAAGGCTTTATGATTATTGCTCAATAAATCCTCGACCAATTCACCGAATACCGCCAATTTACTGCCCGGCAGCGCTAATTCGGGTGCGACTAAGTCCGGATGACAACAAGCACGGCGTAATTTCATGATTTCCGCTAAAATTTGCAAGGGTTTTTTATTGGCATCGACGGTGATATTGGCGATATTAGCCAGCGCTGTTTGTCGTAACGCTTCGTATAAGGCTGTTTCTTCGGCCGATAAATCGACCGATAATAAGATTTCAATGCGCGGTGGCAATTCAGTCAGTACTTTATTTTTAGTGCGTCTTAACATGAAAGGATGGACTAATTTACGCAAGCGATTACGGGCGGCGGTATCTTTATCGCGTTCGATCGGCAGCGCATAGCGTTGATTGAATTGTTCCAGTGAACCCAGCATGCCAGGATTGATGAAGCGAAATAAACTCCATAACTCACCTAAATGATTTTCCAACGGTGTACCGGTCATGATCAATCGAAAATCACTATTTAACGTTAATACCGCTTGAGCACGTTTGGTTTGGGCATTTTTAATCGATTGTGCTTCATCGAGGATCAAGGTATGCCAATGGGTTTGAGCGAATAATGCGGCTTCTTGCTGAAACAAGCCATAACTGACGATTACCAAATCCAGCGCCTTGAGTTTCTTTAAGGATTTTTCACGATTGCCGGTGCCAAATAATAAAACATTTAAGGTTGGCGCAAAGCGTGCTGCTTCACTTTGCCAATTGGTACAAACCGAGGTCGGCGCGATCACCAATGCTGGGCCTTTGGCCCCCCGCGCTAATAACAGCGCCAGGGCTTGAATGGTTTTACCCAGTCCCATGTCATCGGCCAGACATGCGCCGACGCCCCAATGGGCTAAACGCGATAACCATTGATAACCTTCTAATTGATAATCGCGCAAATCGGCTTGCAGCGTCGATGGCAATTCAGCGGTATAATTGTCTAATTGGCTTAAACGCGTTAATTGATCGCGCCACGCTTGATCGACGGTTAATTGCCCAGCATCGGTTGCCAGTGTTTCTAAAGCTGTAGCCGCCAGGGCATGAATCCGCGTCGCTTTATCGCCTTTGCTAGCGTCGGCATAATGAGCAAATTCTTGTAAGCGCTGATAAAAACTGTCGGTTAATGCCATAAAAGCATTATTGCCCAGGGCAATGAAGCGCCCGGGGCTATTTTTTACCAAGGCCAACAACTCTTTTAATTGCATGACGTGATCATGATCGATTTGAATTTCACCGCGTGCTTCAAACCAATTTTGATCGTGCTTGATCGTGAGCTGCATTTTTTTAGCATCGATCAAACGCGTGACTTTCATTTTTTCGCCTTCAGGCCAGGCGATGACTAGCTTTTGCTCTGACGCTTGCCATTCTTGTAATTGCAGTAATAACGTTAAACAATCTTCGGCGTCAAGGATGGCGTATTGATCATGGACTTTTTCTGCTATCGTTAAGATTGGACAGGCGCGAGTTAAGTGCTGCAATGTCTGCAATTCAGTATTTAAATCACGTTGGGTTTGCAGCGTTTTTTTCGCTACGGTGGCGATCACGCTGGGGGCGCCTACGCCAGGTTCATAAAAAGCACTGTCTTCGCCCAGCGGTTGCACGCGGATTTGACATTTTAAGCCTGAATCATAAGGCCATAAATGCACATGCAAACGCAAGTCAGGTGACACTTGTTCGACATTGATCGCGCCGGTCATGGCCGATTGAATGGTGATAACACCGGCCAAACTTTGAATTACTTGCAATAATTGTTCTTTGGCTTGCAATGGCACTTCTAATTGCTTACCTAAAATCCGCGCGATTTGTTTGATGCTATCGGTGATTTCGACGATTTTCCATTGCACGTCGCTTTCTTTGACCAGCAGCCATTTATCGGTGCTAT
>CANCKG010000023.1 GCA_947378515.1 Gammaproteobacteria bacterium
CTGCTAAAGCAGAATTTCGAGCTAACTTAGCCGCCGGCGGGTCTGGCACCGCGGTACCATTAACTGCCCGTGATCTGGAAATTTGTGCGCTGCTTAAACCTTATCTCCAACAAGCAGGTTTGTTTTTTGTTGGCATCGATGTGATCGGCGACTATTTAACCGAAATTAATGTCACCAGCCCGACCGGCACCGTTGTTATGGAACGTTTAACGTCCTTAAAGATTTTTGAAGCCTTATTTGATGCCTTGGAAAAATGACTCACTTCACGTTAATGGTATTTTAGTTTGACGTTTAGTCAAAAAATAGGTACCATTGTGGGCTTAATTTTTTGTTTAGAGGTTTGTCATGGCAGTTCAAAAGTCTCGTAAATCCAGATCACGTCGTGGTATGCGTCGTTCGCATGATGCTGTTACCGGCGCCACATTATCGATTGATGCGGTGAGTGGTGAAAAACACCGTCGTCATCATATTTCGAAAAATGGTTTCTATCGTGGTCGCGAAGTTATCAAACAAGCTACAGACGTGGCAGCCGAATAAAACCAAGCTTTCAGGGATTAGCCGTAACGGTGTGAAATCGTCATCACAAATAGTTTTTGTGGCACCACGAATACTTCAGGCGTAACTGTTTAGCTCGCGATTCCAACGGGTAGGCACAAGGCCTACCCCTACGTGCTTATATATGACCCATTCATTCTATGAGTAAGCCAATAGTCATTGCTCTTGACGCTATGGGTGGCGATCATGGCCCTAGCGTCATCGTTCCTGCCGCGTTAAATGCGCTGCACACTTATCCCCAATTGCATATTATCCTCGTTGGCATTGAAACGGTCATTCACGAACAGTTACTCAAACACCACGGTGTAAACTTACCGCGCTTATCGCTCGTTCATGCCACACAAACCGTCAGCATGGATGAAAAACCCTCTTCAGCCCTAAGACTCAAAAAAGATTCGTCGATGCGCGTAGCAATCAATCTCGTTAAGCTCGGCTCTGCCCAAGCCTGCGTAAGTTCAGGCAATACCGGCGCGTTAATGGCCACCGCAAAGTTTGTTTTAAAAACTTTACCCGGCATCGATCGCCCAGCGA
Organism: Gammaproteobacteria bacterium; assembly: GCA_947378515.1. Lineage (GTDB taxonomy): Bacteria > Pseudomonadota > Gammaproteobacteria > CAISUE01 > CAISUE01 > CAISUE01. The sequence continues at coordinate 1,087 of CANCKG010000023.1, forward strand.
TTATGGCAAAATTACCAACCATGCGCCGTCACGCACTCGTGCGCGTTCTAGACCTCGGCGCCAATGTCGATTCCACCCCACAAAATTTACTCGATTTTGCCTTGATGGGTTCCATTGTCGCTAAAGAAGTCGGCGGGATTCCAGCCCCAACGGTTGGTTTGTTGAATGTCGGTGAAGAAGAAATGAAAGGCAATGAATTAGTGAAACAAACTGCCTTATTGCTCGAATCTTATCCCGGCATTCACTACATTGGTTTTGTCGAAGGCGATGATGTGTTCAAAGGCACGGCAGATGTCGTGGTATGTGATGGCTTTGTCGGTAATGTGATGTTAAAAGCAACCGAAGGTGTGGTGAAATTGATCGGCACAGCCATTAAAAAAGCTTTTTTACGCAATTGGTTTACGAAATTATCGGCGCTGGCTGTCTTACATATCTTAAAAAAAATTGGTAAGAGTTTTGATCCTGGCCAATTCAATGGAGCGACTTTTTTAGGCTTAAATGGTATTGTCATTAAAAGTCATGGTGGCGCTAATCAAGCGGCTTTTGAAAACGCTATTCGTGAAGCCATGGAAGAAGTGGAACAAGATGTACCCGCTAAAATTCGCGTCCAATTAGCACTGCTAATGGCCGCTCAACCAGAACATCAAACCCCACCCCTCAGTGGAGATTCGCTCGATGAAAATAGCTAAAGCCTTTGCGGTGGTTTTTCCAGGTCAGGGTTCACAGACCGTCGGCATGTTGAATGCCTTAGCAAGCAGTCACAGTCTTGTTCAAAAAACCTTTGCGGAAGCAAGCCATATCTTAGCGTATGATTTATGGGAATTAGTCAGCGTTGGCCCCGATACCCAACTCAATCAAACTGAGTACACCCAACCGGCATTAGTCGCAGCCGGCGTCGCTGTTTGGCGCATTTGGCTCAATGAAATCGGCATTCGCCCCAAAGTATTAGCGGGGCATAGCTTAGGGGAATATACAGCCTTGGTGTGTAGTGAAGCGATTTCTTTTCACGATGCTTTATTGCTCGCACGCATACGCGGTCGCTTAATGCAAAGCGCCGTGTTGCCAGAGGTTGGCGCGATGGCAGCAATCATTGGCTTGAACGATTGTTTGGTAGAAACACTGTGTTTAGAAGCCTGTGATAGCGAAACACGCGTAACACCCGCTAATTATAATGCCGATGGTCAATTAGTCATTGCGGGGCACGCACTTGCGGTAGATCGTGCAATCGCGCGTGCCAAAACGGCTGGGGCTAAAATGGCTAAACGCTTAAATGTCAGCGTACCATCGCATTGCGATTTGATGCAACCGATTTCCGCTGAATTAGCCGCTGCGCTCGCTCGCATTACTATTAACCCACCACAAATTCCCGTCATCCAAAATGTCGAAGCAAGCATCGCCGATAGCCCTGATACCATTCGTGCTATGCTGGTTAGGCAAGTGTATCAACCGGTGCGCTGGACCGCGACATTACGCAAACTCGCCGCTTTAAATTGTGAATTATCTATCGAATGTGGGCCTGGCAAGGTATTGACGGGTTTAGCGAAACGTACCACGCCCCTTTTGCCGTGCTTGCCGATTTTTGATACAGTTACCTTTGATGCCGCCGCAAGCATCGTTCGCCAACTTACTTAGGGTAAAATTTTCATGAAAATGCGTTTAATCGTGTTATTCACTCTTTTGTCTTCTTTGACTGCCTGTCAAAATTACATTAGCGACCAAAACAAACAGTATTTAGCGGCTAAAGCTGAACCGCCTTTAAGTATTCCAGCAAAGTTGAATGATGCTAGCTTAAGTGACCAACAAGTGATTATCCCTACGCTGCCAGCTACCAATAATCCCGTAGTAACGGCGCAACCAAGTTTATTACCGCCGGGCAGTATGGCCGAAGGCATTAAAAATGGCACTATCGCCCCTTCCGTATTAAAGATGCCATTGCCTGATCCTGAATGATGCTAAACATGCACCACAGCTAAGTTCCCCGTGCGGTGCTTGCTGAATAGTCACCTATTTTTTTTGATATAAATGGTGGGCCTGAATATAATCAGCGACTAACGGTGGCAAGTCAGTCAATGCTTGCCCGCTCGATCTGATCAAGCGTGACGCCTGTGGTTGAGGCGCCATAGTTACCCGCCATAGCTGATGCTGGCTTGCTTGTGCTAGTGCTGTTAATTCTGGCACTAAGGTGGCTAAAGCGTCACTGTCCACCGTCGCGCGATTCACCACAATTAAATCGACTCGTGCGAGAATATCTTGCCACCGGTGCCAGGTTTTAAACGCTTGCAATTCATCTTCACCCATTAACCAAAAATACTGGTTTTTGGAACCAAATTCTTTGCTAACATATTCTATGGTATCGATGCTATAGGAAGCTGAAGCCCGGTCTAATTCACACCGTTCTAACCTAAACGCAGGTTGATCTAAAATAGCCAAGCTGATCATAAAAGCTCGTTGTTCTGCCGTTGCAATGCAATGGGCTTTATGAACAGGGTCGGCGCAGGGAATGAAGCGTATTTGATCTAAAGCCAACTGCTTTAGGGCCGTCATAGCCACCGCTAAATGACCATGATGAATAGGATCGAAGGCACCACCAAATAAGCCAATCTTAGCCATGAGTCACGCTGACCAGGGCACCATCGTATAATTTCAATTGACCGGCCGTGACCACTTGATCACCCGTTTTCAAGCCTTTAACAACAATCACTTGATCGGCAAAACGCGCGCCGAGCACCACGGGCGTCAAAACCGCGTGGCCTTTGATAATTTTAAATACACTATCGCCATCGGCACTACTCACCACAGCGATTTGTGGCACCGCAAGCACGCTTTGTTTCGGCCCATAAAACACCGTAACATCGACATAAGCCCCTGGCAACAAGCGTTGATCAATATTCGTCAGCGTCGCTCTTAGCGCTAGCAACCGGGTATTAACGTCAATTGCATTATCGATGGCACTAACAGTACCTTGGTATTGATGATGATCTAAATCGCGCTGGCTGATAGTAACGCGATCACCCATTTTTATTTGATCACAGTATTGTTCAGCAACTGTGAAATCGAGGCGCAAGCGATCCAATTGTTGCAAACTGACCAGCGCTTGACCCACATTGACATAATCGCCTTGCTGGACTAAATTCAAACCCACCACCCCGGCAAAAGGAGCATGGACCAGCGCTTGATCGAGCGCGGCTTGGGCGGCTTCGACTGCTGCGGCATCATTGCGCGCCGATGACTTGGCGCGATCAAAATCAGCTTTGGAAATCACCTGCTGACTGTACAACGTTAAAGCGCGGCGATAATTCGCTTGTTCTAATTCCGCCATCGCTTGAGACATCTTTAACTTAGCGGCTAATTGCGCCGGATTAATAGCAAATAATAACTGATCTTTGCTTACGGAAGCACCAGGGTGAAACGCCACATCCGTGACTCTGCCCATTACTTCGCTTTTCAAAATTGCGCCACTTTCAGCCATCACCGTCGCAGTTGCTTGGGTGCTAGCGCGCCAAGGCTGTGCTTGAACAGTCAAAGCATCTACAGCCGTAAGATTAGCCCCTTGTTCGGCTTTGGAACCACAAGCTGTTAATAGTACGATAAGACTAAAGATGAAAAATTTATTCATGCAGTCGCAAACGCTCAACAATTTTCTGACCGAGCAAATGGGATTCAATGATTTCATCGATATCCGCAAAATTAGCATAGCTATACCAAATATTATCGGGATAAACAACGATCGTTGGGCCTTTGGCACAGCGCCCTAAGCAGCCAGAACTGCTGACCCGAATTTTATCAGGCCCAAAACTGTTTCTGGCTTTAAGACTATCACGAGCATAGACAAAAAAATCACTGGCCGCCGCATTTTGGCAGCATTTTTTATCATTATCTTTTTGATTGACACAAAAAAATACGTGTTTTTGATAAAAATTAGTCATATAACCTCGTTATTTTTGGCTAAGCTATAACACGCCGCATTATTGGTAAATACTCCACACACACCTTTAGCTAACCACGCTTGCGCGTCAGTCAGATCATCGACGGTAAAACCTAAAGTCGGCATTGACGCCTCGACTGCTGCTACTACAAAAGCTTCTGCCGCTGGCATCGAAGTCCAAAAATTCACGGCAACACACCCCTCTTGACGCGCAAAAGCAATGGCATCGACTTCAAAGCAATCAATCAAATAAGCGCGGGGAATAGATGGTGCATGTTGCGCAAAAAATGCCACCACTTCTCTGGAAAAACTCGATAGTAACAATCGCCCTTGCACCACCATGACTTCGACCTGAGACCAAGCTACTAAGTCTGCCAGCACACATTGACATGTTAACGCATCACCCAATATATTACTTTTAATTTCTAAATTAACGCTTAAATGGGTGTCAGTCAAATAGTTCAAAAACTGCCGTAAACTGGGAATTTCATCGTTCAGTGCATTATCCGTATAACTAATCACTCGCAATTGCTGTAACGCATGAAAACTCATGTCTGCCACCAAGCCAAAACCGTTCGTCACGCGCTGCAAGTGATCGTCATGAAAAATAATCGGCACGTGATCCGCGCTTAACATCACATCCAATTCGATCCACTTAGCTCCAGCTTCAAAAGCCGCTTTAAACGCACTCAAGGTATTTTCAGGGGCTGACGTATGTAAACCTCGATGCGCTAAAATCGTCGGTAATTGAAAGGCTAATTCAGGCATGAGCAGATTCGGTATTTTTGGCTAACATTTCAGCCACCGGTGGTGGCATATAATTTTCATCGTGTTTGGCTAACACTTCCGTAGCTTGAAAAGTGCCATTCGCACGCACGTGGCCTTCAGCGACGATACCTTGGCCTTCACGAAATAAATCCGGCAATAAACCCGTGTAATAAATAATTACATCATGGTGGTAATCGGTAATGGTAAATTGCACTTGATTATCGATCGTATTATGCTTAACTGAGCCTTTTTCCACCAAACCACCGACCCGCAGGGTTTGCTTGAGCGAGACTTTAGCGGTAAATAATTGACTTGGCGAATAAAAAACATTGATATTTTGTTTTAAGGCATACAGCGCGAGGGCAATCGCCAGCGCAATCGCTAGCATGAACAGGCTAATGAAAAGCAACCGTTGTTTACGAATGGGGTGCATGAGACGTCTCATAACTTAAGCGTAATTGCTTGAGGATGGCGCGATAGTTACGATAAGCGTTAACGCCATTATACGCCAACACACTAAAGACAATACCAAAGGCTGGCCACACATAAGCCGCATAGCCCCCCATACTCAACCAAGAGAAAAATGTCATTAGCTGTCCCTCTTTGTGAGCCACGTACCCACCCAACGCGCACGGTGACATTCCAGCAATACCGCATTGCGCATATTGAGTAATATTACCAACGCGGCATACAAACAAAACGCCAACAGCATCACTGTCAAGGGTTGACTCATGGCCGGGGCGATTTTTGATGGGCCTAGCAGTTTGAACGTCGAACCTTGATGCAGCGTATTCCACCAAGCCACGGAATAATGAATGATCGGTAAATTGACACTACCAATTAATACGAAGGTATTTTTAAAGACATTCCCTTGACGCTTATCTGGAAAAGCATTTTTCAATGCCATGATGCCGCAATAGATAAATAACAACAGTAATTCTGACGTCAAGCGCGCATCCCAAATCCACCACGTGCCCCACATCGGTTTGCCCCACAAAGAACCGGTCACCAAGGCTAATAATGTCAGGGCGGCACCAGTTGGCGCAGCAGCATCGACAAAGACATTGGCGAGCTTTACGCGCCACACCAAGCTGGTAAGTGCCGCAATCGTTAATGCGCCATAAATCAACAGCGAGACAAAGGCGCAAGGTACATGAACATAAATGATCCGAAACGCATCGCCTTGCTGATAATCCGCGGGTGCTAAATACAGACTCGCGAATAAACCATAAGCCAAACAGAGCAAACAGCTTACCGTCAGCCAGGGAATACAAGCACTGGCCACATAAGTAAAATCTTTAGGCGAAGTTAAACGATACCACAGCGTCCACAATGACATAATATTATGAGTAGTTAAGTATTCGCTTCATTCAAAAAGCCGAGTAACTGCTTAAATAATTTAGGATTTGCCGCCACTAATTCACCTTTCTCTAAGCTCGCTTCACTGCCCGAAAAATCGCTCACCAAACCACCGGCTTCACGAATTAACACTATACCCGCGGCACAATCCCATAATTGTAAGGCTTCGGCAAAAAAGCCATCCAATCTACCGGCTGCCACATAAGCTAAATCCAGGGCTGCCGAACCGGTATGGCGCACACCGGCGGTATTGGCTACCAACACCGGCATTTTCGCGCATTGACGAATTTCTTTATAATCCCCTGCTTGACGCAAATGACTCACCCCTAAAAAGGCACCACTCAAGACTTGTTGCTGACGACAGCGTATCTTGCGACCATTCATTTGTGCCCCTTTACCGGCACTGGCGATAAACAATTCATCATGCAGTGGATCATAAATCACCCCATGCTCTAAGCGATTCTTTACTTTGATGCCAATCGATAAACAATAATGCGGGAAGCCATGGGCATAATTAGTCGTACCATCTAGAGGATCGATGATCCAGGTAACATCGTGTTCACCGGACAAACCACATTCTTCGGCTA
>CANCKG010000024.1 GCA_947378515.1 Gammaproteobacteria bacterium
TACCCGTATCGAACCCAGCTTAGAAGCCGCTTTTGTCGATTTTGGCGCTGAACGTCATGGTTTCTTACCCTTCAAAGAAATTGCCTTGAATGAAGCGCAATTGCAAATGATTGCCGGTGGCGCCAAATTGGGCGTCCGTGATGTCTTAAAGGAAGGTCAAGATGTCTTGTTACAAGTGGAAAAAGAAGAACGCGGCAATAAAGGCGCGGCTTTAACGACGTTCGTTAGCTTGGCCGGTTGTTATCTCGTCCTGATGCCGAATAACCCAGGCGCGGGTGGAATTTCACGGCGCATCGACGGTGATGATCGCACCGAAATGAAAGAAGTCTTGCAAGCGCTTAACCTGCCTGATTCAATGGGCGTGATTATCCGCACCGCCGGTGTTGGTCGCAGCACGGAAGAATTGCAATGGGATTTAGATGTCCAATTGCGGTTGTGGGAAGCCATTAAAAATGGTTATGATTCCAGGCCTGGTCCATGCTTAGTGCATCAAGAAAGCGATGTAGTCATGCGCTCCATCCGCGATTATTTGCGACCCGATATCAGTGAAATTTTAATCGATAACCCTGAAATTTTTGAGCGCACGAAAAAACATATCGCGCTAGTTCGACCAGATTTTTCCAGTTGCGTCAAATTTTACGATGACCGAGTGCCGCTATTTACCCGCTTTCATATCGAAACCCAAATTGAATCCGCTTTAGAGCGTGAAGTACGCTTACCATCGGGCGGCGCAATTGTTATCGATCATACGGAAGCACTAGTCGCGATCGACGTCAATTCGGCGCGGGCGACACGCGGGGGTGATATCGAAGAAACCGCATTAATCACGAATGTCGAAGCGGCAGAAGAAATTGCCCGTCAATTACGGCTGCGCGACATCGGCGGCTTAGTCGTGATCGATTTCATCGATATGACGCCGTTACGTAATCAACGTGAAGTGGAAAATCGCTTACGTGAAGCCACTAAAATGGATCGAGCCCGCATTCAGATTGGTCGTTTATCGCGTTTTGGGTTATTGGAAATGTCGCGTCAACGCTTACGACCGTCGTTAGGTGAAGCGAGTCAATTAGCTTGCCCACGGTGTTTAGGCCACGGCACTATCCGCGGCATCGAATCGTTAGCGTTATCGATCGTTCGATTGCTTGAAGAAGCTGCCATGAAAGAAAAAACCGGTCAAGTGCGTGTTCAAGTGCCGGTCGAAGTAGCCGCTTTTTTATTGAATGAAAAACGCAATACCTTAGCGCAAATCGAAGCGCGTCATAGCGCGCATATTTGGGTCATTCCGAATCCGCATTATCAAACGCCAAAATTTAAAATAGATCGAGTGCGCGGTGAAGACAGTAGCGGTCAAGCCAGTTATTTACTCGTCGATGAAGTTGAAGAAATCACCACCTATTCAATTGAATCGAAAGCAGATAATGTCATGCCGAGTCAAACAGCGGTGCTAAAAGGTATTGAATCGGCGATCGTCGTTGAGCCTCCTAAAAAAACCGCTGGCTTGCTAGCACGCCTCTGGAAAGCACTGTTTGGCTCAGAAAAACCGGCTGAAGTTAAAACAGTGAAACATGATCGTGAGCATTCTGCCACTCGCGTAAATCGCAACCGCCCTAAACGGGGGGGTAAAGACATTTCAGTTCGTGACGTAGCACGCACCGCCGCTAATCGGGGTGAAAAATTAAATGCCAGCCATAAATATGCTGACGATACGAATCCTCGGCCAACGCCACGCCGTGACCGTCGACCGATGAATGCGGCGACAGTCACCGTGCCATTGGATGCCTCTTTGCAACGTACTGAAGCGCTACCTGAAGAGCTAAGTCAACGACCTAAGCGTACTTCGAGTGTGAAAGTGGCAGTGACGGCCGAAGCGCCAAAAGCGATTACGCCACCTGTCACTAAGCCAGGACTTGGCTCAGCCAAAGCAGCGTCGTTAGCCAAGTCCCATAGCAGCGAAGCATTTCAACCAAACCCCGTGGTCGCTCAAACGCCACAGGTAGAACGCGTCGAGCTACCGCCTGAAAGTGTGACGGTTCCCGTTCCAGTGATCAATGTTGCCGTGACGAATGCGACGCCCATTAGCCCTGTTGTTAGTATCGTAGTGAAAGAAGCACTTAGTCCCGAAGACGTCACGCCAAGTTGTGATCAAGAAGTGACCGAATCAGGTTTAGTGCCTAATCCACGCCGTGTCAATCGCGGCAATCGTCGCTTCAATGGTCATCGTCGTTACCATCGCCCAAAAGCGGCATCAGATACGACAGGCGCATCTGATGCACCGTCATCCTCAGAAGAATAAAGGTTTAATTTATGCATACGGCTACCACGGCATTAAGACGAACGAAAATTATCGCGACGCTCGGACCGGCAACTGACCAAGATGGCGTATTAAGTGCGGTGTTAGCAGCTGGCGTTGATGCAGTTCGGCTTAATTTTTCACATGGGCAGGCGAGCGATCATCAGCGTCGTGCCGCCGCTGTGCGTGAAGTATCCAAAGCCTTAAATAAAGAAGTAGCCATTATTGCTGATTTACAGGGCCCTAAAATTCGGATTTCCCGGTTTAGTCATGGCCCAGTCCAATTAGTTACTGGCCAACCTTTCATCCTAGATGCATCACTGGCAAAAGGTGCCGGCACGGTTAACCATGTTGGGCTTGATTATCCAGCCTTGCCGACCGATGTAAAGCCAGAGGATAAGCTGCTGTTAGATGATGGTCGCTTAGTGTTTACTGTTTTGAAGATCGACGGTCCGCGTATTTATTGCACCGTCTTAGTTGGCGGTGAATTATCTAATAATAAAGGTATTAATCGCCAAGGTGGTGGCTTAACCGCCAAGGCATTAACTGAGAAAGATAAAGCCGATTTGATCACGGCGGTTAATTTAGGCGCCGATTATATTGCGATTTCTTTTCCGCGCTCAGCCAGCGATATTCATGAAGCGCAAGCTTTAATCACCGCTGCCAATGGGACAGCGAGGGTAATTGCTAAAATTGAACGCGCTGAAGCACTCGATGAACTCGATGCCATTATCGAAGCATCAGCCGGTGTGATGGTTGCGCGTGGCGATTTAGGCGTGGAAATCGGTGATGCCGCTTTGCCTGAAGTGCAAAAGCGCATCATTAATCAGGCGCGAGCGCTAGATAAACCGGTGATCACCGCCACCCAAATGATGGAAACGATGATTCACAATGCGATTCCAACCCGCGCTGAAGTCTTTGATGTCGCCAATGCGGTCTTAGATGGCACCGATGCTGTGATGTTATCGGCGGAAACCGCTTCGGGTGAACACCCAGTGTTAGTCGTTGAAGCGATGGCGCGTGTGTGTTTGGGAGCTGAATTACATCGCAGCACCCAAGTGTCTAAGCATCGGGTTGAATGTTATTTTACTAAAATAGAAGAAGTAATTGCGATGTCAGCGATGTATGCCGCCAATCACTTTGCCGTTAAAGCGATTATTGCCTTAACCGAATCAGGTGCCACGCCACTGCTGATGTCGCGGATTAGCTCAGGGATTCCCATTTTCGGCATGACCCGAAATCTTGACACCCAGCGGCGCATTTCTTTGTACCGCGGCGTTTATCCGGTGAGTTGTAGCGTAGAATTTGCTAATATTGCGCTCGATGACATGCGGACCACCGATATTTTAAAAGAGCGTGGTATCGTGCAGTCGGGTGATTATGTGTTAGTGACGCACGGTGATTTAGCCGGTGAAGTCGGTGGCACCAATACTTTGCGAGTTTTACAAGTTCCATGATCAGAGGACAGAAGAGAGGACCAAATTAAATGCTGTTTTTACAATCTGCCAATTTAAGGTAATGTCCTTATGAGTTTACGCCTATCTGAAAAATGGTTTCGCCGCGCTTTATGGTTAATTGCTTTCTTATTTGCTTTTTTTTTGATTCGTTTGGGTGGTTTAGTCGTTGCGGATTTGCCGATGGTCGCGGCAGCGCCCATCCTTGAAAGCTTCATGAAGCCGAAGCAAACGGCGCAAGTTAAAGCGAGCATGGAATTAGCCCAAACTGCGATCAGTGCAGCTAATACCGCTTTAGACACCGAGAATCTGCAATTACAGACCAAACAACATAATTACCTCAATGCCCGCGATACCTTTGCTAATTGGCTGGCGACGCGCACCACGACCGATCAAACCAGTCAAAACAGTGAATTGATTCTTCGCACCCAAAGCCTCGATAATTTAAAAGCCGATGAACAAGCCAGCGAATTAATCGTCGCCAATAGCCAACGCGATAAATTAGCGGCAACGCAGAGTTTAACAGCCGCCCAAAATACTTACGCGCAATTAGTAGCTGACGCTCAAAAAAAATGGACGTTAAGTCAACGGCATGAAGAATTACGGGTCTTTGGCATTCGCTTGAGCTTAACGCTGCCATTGCTCGTGATCGCGGGTTTGTTATTTTCTAAAAAACGTAAAACTAAGTATTGGCCCTTTGTGTGGGGGTTTTGTTGGTTTGCCTTATTTACTTTTTTTGTCGAATTGGTGCCTTACATCCCTAGTTATGGCGGCTATGTACGCTATGGCGTCGGGGTCATAATTGTCTTATTGTTAGGTCGGTATTTGATTCAAGCCTTGCAACGTTATTTAGCGCAACAACAAGCCAAAGAACAATTACCTGAACAAGAACGGCACAAGATCGTTGATTACGATTTAGCCCAAAAAAGACTGAGTCAAAGCATTTGCCCGGCTTGCGAACGGTCGATTAATCTCAATGATTCTAGCGGCAATTTTTGCAAAGATTGTGGTATTTGTTTATTTGATCAGTGCAATAATTGCCATGCGCGTAAAAATGCCTTCGCCCATTTTTGCCATAGCTGTGGGCGAAGCGGGTGAGCCGGGAATTCAAAAGGCACCGCCTTTTGCCGGTGAACGCTAGGCCATAGACGGCCTAGCCGGCGTCACATCCAGTGATTATGGTTTTTCTTTGGCAGGCCCCCCTTTGGGTTTTTAGATCGAAGTGGCGCTGTGTTTGCTGCGGATGATTTATGCTGGCGTGTTTGATCAATTTCCCAAATTGACGATTATTTTAGGTCATATGGGTGAAACCATATCTTTTTTAAGCAAGAAAGTCTCCGGCCTTTAGGCCGGAGTGTTTTAGACTTGGAAGAGGTGTGCAAATCGAACAAGTCCGCACCTTGTGAAACCTTAGGCGTAGGCCGAGGTATGGTGCTCCTACCGCCCTGAAGGGCGGGATTTCAAACCAGCTAAGGAATTTGGATGAGAATTTGCAACAGAGTATGGATTTTATTCGGAACGCGGGTTTGCATGACAGTGTGTTAGAAAAGATTTGTTATAAGAATGCGCAAAAATCAGGGTTTTAGTGTTTGTTAGTTCAGCCATGTTTTACAGATATTAAGCTTGTGCTAACATGGCCCCAACAGGTTAAGAGGTTTTAATAATGCTAAATCAAAAAATTAATGTAGATCAACTAAATCCTGCCAATTTGATTAATACGTACCGTCGTTTTGGACCTTTTGGACCTGCTTATCAAATAATAGATATTAGCCGTTATTTGACGAATGGTGAAGTATTAATGAATATCCACGTATTAGAAAGTAACGAAGATCTTGAATACCCGGTATCAAGCATTTTAAATGATCCTTTAGAGGCTAATTAATTATGTATGCCATTGCTTTTGATTTGATTGTGGCAGAAACTAATCAGCACCATTTAAAAGGGACATCTCAGGCTTATAATGACATTGCAAAAGTTTTGATTGGTTTTGGCTTCAAATGGGTGCAAGGCAGTTTATATGTTAATGATAATGAAGATATGGCAAATCTATTTGAAGCTATTTTGGCATTAAAAAATTTAGCTTGGTTTTCAAAATCTGTCAGAGATATTCGGGCATTCCGAGTAGAACAATGGTCCGATTTTACGAAACTCGTCAAAAATTAATGCAATACATTTAGTTTATCCTCTGTCTTCTGTCCTCTGTCCTCTGAACGTGACTTCCCCGCTTAAATCTATTACCATAGACGCATTTGAGAATAGCGTATGATGGCAGATAAGACGGCGCAAGTGATTTTAAAAAGCCCGGAAGAATGGGTGAAAATGCGTGTTGCAGGGAGATTAGCCGCCGATGTCTTGGATATGATTGGGGCTTATGTCAAGCCTGGCATGACGACCGATGAATTAAATACCATTTGCCACGATTATATCGTGCTTGAACAGCAAGCTTACCCTGCCCCCCTCAATTATCACGGTTTTCCCAAATCTATTTGTACTTCGATCAATCATGTCGTGTGTCATGGCATTCCCGCCGATCGTAAATTGAAAGATGGCGATATTATCAATATCGATGTCACGGTAATCAAAGATGGTTATCACGGTGACACCAGTAAAATGTTCCTTGTCGGCGATACGGTTTCTACCTTGGCGAAACGGTTGACTAAAGTCGCCCATGAATGTCTGTGGGTCGGTATTGATTTAGTGAAACCCGGTGTCCGTTTAGGTGATATCGGTGCGGCGATTCAACATCATGCTGAAAAAAATCATTTTTCTGTCGTGCGTGATTATTGTGGTCATGGTATCGGGACGATCTTTCATGAAGAAGCGATTCAAGTGCTGCATTACGGCACCCGTGGCACCGGCTTACCACTCGAGCCTGGCATGACCTTTACCATCGAACCGATGATCAATGCTGGTAAATACCACACTAAGTTATTGAGTGATGATTGGACGGTGGTGACCAAAGATCGCAGTTTGTCGGCGCAATGGGAACATACCATGCTAGTCACCGAGACGGGTGTCGAAGTGTTTACCCTCAGAGCCGATGAGCGTGGTGCATTATAATGGATGGATTTCCGCAAACCGCATTCTTGCAACACCGTATTAAACATATTCATTTTGTCGGCATCGGCGGCGTTGGCATGAATGGCATTGCCGAAGTCTTTGTTAACTTAGGCTATACCGTTTCAGGTTCTGATCAACAAGTAAGTGGCGTGACGCAAAAATTGCAAGCGCTGGGCGTGACGATTTACGTGGGCCATAGCGCTGAACATGTGACCGGTGCCGATGTGTTAGTCACCTCTACGGCCGTTAAAAAAGATAATCCTGAAGTGTTAGCAGCACTAAAAGCCCATATCCCGATTGTGCCTCGGGCTCAAATGTTGGGTGAATTGATGCGCTTTAAAGCAGGCATTGCTGTCGCCGGCACCCATGGCAAAACCACCACCACCAGTATCCTCACCAGTATTTTAGCGGAAGATGGCTTCGATCCAACTTTTGTGATCGGCGGTTTATTAAATAGTGCTGGCACCAATGCCCGGTTAGGCAAGGGTGCTTATCTCGTCGCTGAAGCCGATGAAAGTGATGCGTCTTTCTTATACTTAAGACCGATGATTTCGATTGTCACCAATATCGATGCCGATCATATGGAAACTTATGGCGGCAATTTTGAAACACTGCGTACGACATTTGTGCGCTTTTTGGAAAACTTACCTTTTTATGGACTCGCGGTATTATGCATCGATGATTCGGTAATACGTCGAAGTTTAAGTGATATCGCACGTCCTAGCAAAACCTATGGATTCAGTATTG
>CANCKG010000025.1 GCA_947378515.1 Gammaproteobacteria bacterium
GGTATATCTCTATTTTAGATATATACCCATCGCACCTTGAGATGCGATGGGTATATTCAGCACCACTCAGCACCTACGCGCGAGGAACCCGCACGTGTACCCGGCTCACCCATAAAGACCCGCTCTTACGATTTTTTTGCTAAAGCGATAATTTGACCTGACACTGTTTGTCCCGCTTGAGAACGTAAGGGAACGGTTTTTTCGAGCACCACCTTTAATTGACTCGTGTTAGCCACATGGTGAATATAACTAAGTTGATGCTGAAAACGACCGGTTGTTGTTAAAAGGTAGGGGGTTTTAAGCGTGGCAAGGGCTATCTCCAGCGATACTAACACCACACCCCTTGGCGCTAAGCGTTTTGCCACTAACGCCAATAATTCCGTTAAGTCTCCAACATAGACCAACACATCGGCGGCAACAATTAAATCAAACGTTTGCTCACACGTCGCTAAGTAATCGGCCATATCGGCTTTGATCACGGCTTGATAGATATTTTTAGCCCGAGCCTCGATCAGCATTTGAGCTGACAAATCGAGCCCGATCATCTCAAATCCGATGTCGTTAAACACCGACCCACTTAAGCCCGTACCACAACCTAAATCTAACATATACCCCGTTGGCTTAAGTCGTTTCGGCAACCGATCATACAATTGACGCAATTGCTGTGGCGTTTGATAAGCTAAATCTTGCAATAAATGTTGATCAAAATGCGCTGCGTATTGATCAAACAACGCTTCGACATAATCCCTTGGTGCTTTTTCGCAAGCAGTGTTACCCAGTAGCGCCGATACCATGTACGTCGCAATAGCTTGTGTCGGCTCAACACTCACCACCCGTTGATACCAGCCCAGGGCATTTGACGGTTCACGTTTTTTTAAGGCAATCGCCGCTAAATTTAACATGCTCGACACATGGACTTTGTTTTGCGCCAGCACCGCGTGAAAATACTGTTCAGCTCGGTCTAACTGAACGAGCATCAATGCAACGACACCCGCTTGATAATTCACTTCCAGATCAAGCGGCGCTAAACTCAAAAACCGTTCAAAATAAACGAGTGCTTCAGAAAATCGCTGATCTTTATAGAGCGTCATCGCTAAATTACTAAGTGACGGCAAATGCTGATCATCCACGCGCATAGCGGTAGCGAAACACTGAATCGCCAATAAAGAATCATTGGCTTTTAAATGACACACCCCAAGATTATTTAACGCTTCGACATGCAGCGGTTCGACCGCTAATAATTGCTCTAAATAGACTTTAGCGAGTGAATGCTGGTCTAATTGACAATGAATCGCCGCTACTTGAAATAATAGGGCATTGTTATTCACGCTGTGCGCTAAACAAAAAATCAATTCGGGTAACGCAGCCGTTAACGTGTTGGTCGCCACATAACTTTGCGCTAAATTAAAATGCACCGCCACGACATCAGGGTAATTTATCACCAATTGCGCCAACAGCGTTTGGGCTTCAGAAAAGCGCTGTTGTTTATGTAAATTACTGGCTAATAATAACTGGTTATTAAGGCTTGGTATCGTTTGCCGTAAAGCCTGTTCTGCGCTTACTAAATCCCCTTGCAGGGTGGCTAAATACGCGCGTATTTGACAACCCGCTTCACTCAATGCGTCTTTTTCTGACAATTGCGCTAACCTCATGCGTGCTTGTTGCCAATCCCCTTGGTCAATCAGGGCATGAATAATAGCCACAGCACTTTCGTTAATCATGGCCTAGCACAGTAGGCAAAGACCCCGCAGCAAAAGTCACTTCCATCGTTAAACCCGTACCATCTGGATTGGTCGAGCGCATATTCATCGCAGCATCGTGTAAATCGACGATTTGCTTGACGATCGATAAACCTAAACCACTACCGGGGCTTTCATTGCCCAATAAACGAAAGAACCTTTCCATGACGCGGGCACGATATTCTTCCGGAATGCCAGGACCATTATCCGCCACCGTCAGCACGACCGTTTGATCCAAACGTGCGACCGTAATATCCACAGACCCATTTTTCGGCGTGTAACGAATAGCATTGTCGATTAAATTACGAATTAAAATCACTACCGCCGCGATATTGCCTTGCATAAAACATAGCTTAGCGGCATTAAAATGCAATTCGATATTTTTTTCAAACGCTAATGGTGCTAATTGGCCCGTAACATCACGTGTTAACTCAGACAAATTACAAAGCACAATGTCCGATATCTTACGTGCTTCTGGCACTAAGCGGCTCATCGTTAATAATTGATGTACGATGTGCGTTGCTCGGTCGACACCCATGATGACATTTTGCAAAATCACTAAGAGGTCGGTTGAATGGGACGCAGCTAATAACGCGACTTGCGCCTGAGTTCGAATCGCTGCTAAAGGGGTACGTAATTCATGAGCCGCATCACTGGCAAAACGTTTTTCTCGCTCAAAAGCTTCTTTTAAACGGGCAAATAATTTATTCAATTGCTCTATCAAAGGTTTGATTTCTAAGGGCACCGAACCACTATCGACCGGCTCTAAGTATTTTGGATCACGCTGCCGCAATTCGCCAGCGATGCGGCCAATACTACTTAAACCACGACCAATGATAATCCAAATTAATAAACCCGATAATGGAAACGTCAAAAACATGATGTACACATCATCAATCATAATGTGAAAAGCTAAGTGATTACGTTCCCCATAGGGTTCAGCCACAATAAACGTCAATTCTGTTTTAGGATCATAATTGGTAAAGACTCGATAAGTGGCATCCTGCGTTGAAAAATCGCTGAAGCCGAGAATGCCATTGGATAATTTTTGATTCGGCGCATTCGCCGATTTTAGAAACAACACATTATTGGCTTTCCACACCTGAAAGCGATATTTACTTTCATAATGGTATTGATTATTGATCAAGCCTTCGCGTTCACCACGCGCCCGTTGCGATGGAATAGCGTTAATGCGCGATTGGGTTTCTTCCCAATTCTCCACTTTCATGTTGCGATCGGCAAAGGCAGAAAACGAAATAGCCGCTTGACTCAACAAACTGTCAAGGTGGATTTCAATATCGGCTTTATTAAGATAATAATTACCAACCGTGGTTAGCGACATGGTGATACTAAGTGCTAATAATAAATAAATGAGCAAAAATTTGCGAATGGACATATCCATAACGTCATTGTTCACCCATGGTTTTATCGATCATATAACCAACGCCACGGACAGTACGAATAAAATTTAAACCCAACTTCTTACGTAAATTGTGAATATGCACTTCCAGCGTATTGCTATCGACATCTTCATCCCAACCATACAATGTCTGCATCAACGATTCACGTGAAATCACTTGACCGGCACTTTCCAATAATTTATGTAATAAGGCAAATTCACGCCGCGGTAAATTCAACAGATTGCCACCCACCGTCACGGCATGAGAACCTGGATTCAATTCTAAACTGCCATAGACAATGGTTGGGGCTGCGCGATCGACAAAACGCCGCTGCAAAGCTCGAATGCGCGCATGTAATTCGGTTAAATCAAACGGCTTGATCAAATAATCATCGGCACCCGTATCTAAGCCGGTAATCCGATCCATGACCGTGTCGCGCGCAGTCAACAGCAACACTGGCGTTTTGATGCCATAGCTACGCGCTTCAGCCAAGACTTCCAAACCATTTTTTTTAGGTAAGCCAATGTCGAGAATGATAACGTCGAATTTTTCCATTTTTAAAGAATGAATAGCTGAACTCCCATCACGCAACCAATCTACCGCATAACCAAAATGTTTCAATGCAGCACAAATACCACTGCCAATTAATTCTTCATCTTCCACTAAAAGTATCCGCATCTAAAGCTCCCTGCCTGCTGTATTATTGAAAAATAGCTAACTATTTCGCACGCACCGCGCGGGAAACTTAGCTGTGGTGCATGTTAAGGAGGGGTGAAGCCAAGGACAATGATGCTCTTGACAGGGCTTTTCGTTCAGGCAGGATGAAAAGCTTGAACGAAAAGATCGCGATTCTTCCCTCTTAAGCGCAAGGGCTTAGTTTTCAGCGCGCAGCGTCGCGAACAGATACAAAAATATTAATCAACGCTACGTTGCGTCGGTGCTAAATAGATAACATCATAAAAATAGCTGCCAACTAGCTTGAAGATTAGCATATTTATGACTAAATTGAACATCATCACGACTTCTTTGAGTTTTCAGGCAATTTAAGGTATAGTTTTTCGTTCTTCCTATTTTATTGGCTCATTATGAATCCTTTACCGATTGTCCGGGTAGTCATCGGCCTTATCCATCGGGACAAGCAACCTTTCTTTATCGCCAAACGCCCTCCACGAGTCGTCATGCCCGGATTTTGGGAATTTCCAGGTGGTAAAATCGAAGCAGGGGAAAGCCAATTACAAGCGCTAACCCGAGAATTCCAAGAAGAAGTAGGTATCGATATCACCAACGCCAGTTATTTAACGAGCTTTAGCCATGTATTGCCCGATCGTGAATTGGAATTGCATCTGTGGCATATTCATGCCTATACGGGCAGTGCTTGCGGCAATGAAGGCCAAGAAGTACGGTGGGTCGAATTCGATCAGCTACCGTTTTTTGATTTCATTCCCAGCAATACACACTTACTGAATTTTATTTACCAGCGATTCACACCTCAGCAAGAAAGTCTCCGGCCTTTAGGCCGGAGTGTTTTAGACTTGGAAGAGGTGTGCAAATCGAACAAGTCCGCACCTTGTGAAACCTCGGCCTTCAGGCCGAGGTACGGTGCTCCTACCGCCCTGAAGGGCGGGGTTTCAAACCAGCTAAGGAATTTGGATGACTAAAGCGTCTGCGGTCATTTATCCGGGTACTTTTGATCCTTTAACCAACGGCCACACTGATATCATTGCACGCGCGGCTAAGTTGTTTGATCGCGTCGTTGTCGCAGTTGCCGCCAATAGCAGCAAAGCACCGTTATTCAGCCATGCCGAACGCATTCACTTAGCGACAGAAGCACTGAAACCCATTGCCCATGTCGAAGTCATCGGCTTTGATCAATTATTGATTAATCTCGCCCAACAAGTAGGAATTCGAGTGATTTTACGTGGTTTGCGGGTCGTGTCTGACTTTGAATATGAATTTCAACTCGCTACTATGAATCGCCATGTCGCCCCCTTGATTGAAACGATGTTTCTGACGCCATCGGAACAACACATGTTTATTTCTTCCACCTTGGTGCGAGAAATCGCTAAATACCATGGTGATGTGAGTGCTTTTGTTGATCCTTTAGTCGTTAACGCCTTAAAGCAAAAATTGGCGCTACCCTCCATTACTTCCGAGGTGCTTCATGGCGCTTAAAATCACCGATGAATGCATCAATTGCGATGTTTGCGAACCTGAATGCCCCAACCAAGCTATTCATTTTGGGGCTCGCATTTTTGAAATTACCAGTAATCAGTGCACTGAGTGTGTGGGACACTTTGATGCCCCTCAATGTGTCGAAGTCTGCCCCGTCGCGTGCATCATCCTAGATCCTGATTGCAGTGAAACGCCTGACCAACTGACACTAAAATATCGTCATTTGACGCAAAATTCGCAAATATCCTAAGTAAAGCTTTCGTATCTGCTGGATATTGGTTACTATCATCCTACCTTGGTGCTTAAACGTGACTGAGAACACCTCTTTTGGTTTTTGGGCCAAATTTAAACGATTACTTTTCTGATGAAACCGCCATGTGGAACTTGCCTAATTTATTAACCTTATTTCGTATCTTACTGATTCCCTTTTTTGTATTAACGTTCTACCTGCCTTTTCCCGAACATCACTTAATCACTGCTATCATTTTTGGGGTAGCTTGCTTCACCGATTGGCTTGATGGTTATCTCGCTCGCATCTTACAACAAACCTCCAAATTAGGTGCTTTTTTAGACCCCGTCGCCGATAAATTAATAGTGGTGGTCGCCTTAGTATTACTGGTGAGTGAAGAAAGTTTTAAGTATCTGGTTATTCCGGCGTTGATTATTATCGGTCGCGAAATTGTCGTGTCATCCTTACGTGAATGGATGGCTGAACTTGGCAAACGCTCCAGTGTCGCCGTCTCGATGATGGGTAAAATAAAAACCACCATTCAAATGTTTGCTCTTGTGGTGCTATTAGCCTACCAACCCGGCAGTTCACCCAGTTGGTTGATGGCGCTTGGTTATGTGTCTTTATATGCTGCCGCTGCCTTAACCTTATGGTCGATGCTCATTTATTTACGCGCCGCCTTACCTGATTTTCGCAAATAAAGATTATTTATGCTCACTCAAATGTACGCCTTAGCTTTAACTGCCAGCAAACAAGCTTATTCACCCTATTCCCATTTTAAAGTCGGGGTTTGCTTAGAAACAACATCTGGGCAATTATTCAGTGGCTGCAATATTGAAAACGTCAGCTATTCCCTAACGTTATGCGCCGAAAGCGTCGCCATCGCGGCGATGATCATTGCCGGTGAACAAGCCATTCAACGCTTAGTGATCGTCAGTTCTGGGATCGATTTTTGTTCTCCGTGTGGCGCTTGTCGTCAACGTTTATTAGAATTTGCTACGGATACCATGGAAATTCACTTATTCAATCCAGCGGGTGATTGTCGAAAGCATTTGTTAAGCGACTTGCTACCGTATTCGTTTAGCAAAAAAGATTTGGCCATTTGATCAGATGTTAACGGTCCTCGTTCTTTATTACTCCCGTTCCGGCGCTACCAAAGCCATGGCTGAGGCGATCGGTCGCGGTGTCGAAAGTATTGATGGCGTCGAAGCGCGCTTACGTACCGTCCCCGCCGTTTCGCCCAGCACCACGATTGCCAGTCCTGAAATTCCTACCGACGGGGCCCTCTATGTCGAGTTGACTGACCTTAAAACCTGTCACGGCTTAATCTTGGGTAGCCCAACTCGCTTTGGCAATATGGCGGCGCCGCTAAAGTATTTCTTAGATTCCAGTTCAAATGAATGGTTCAATGGCGCTTTAATCGGCAAGCCCGCCGCGGTCTTTACTTCTAGCGCCAGCATGCACGGCGGTCAAGAGAGCACCTTACTCAGCATGATGTTACCTTTGCTACATCACGGCATGGTTTTAGCCGGCATCCCTTATTCCGAAAGTGATTTAATCGCTACTAACAGTGGTGGCACCCCCTATGGTGCATCCCATGTCGCTGGCCCTAACTCAGATCGCGCGTTAAGCGCGCATGAAATAAACTTATGCATGAGCTTGGGTAAACGGATTGCTCAATTGGCCGTAAAATTGCATTAATCAATATTTTGACAAGCAAGCTACAAAGACTCGCCCCTGCGACTGTTTTATGTTACCCTTTCAGGGCAAAGTTGACTAGGCAGTCGCGCTAGGTGTAAATCGAGCGAGGAAAGTCCGGGCTCCTTGGACACAGTGTCAGATAATGTCTGGGCAGCGTGAGCTGACGGCCAGTGCCACAGAAATGATACCGCCGCGTTAATTTATATCAGCTCGGTAAGGGTGAAATGGTGCGGTAAGAGCGCACCGCACTG
>CANCKG010000026.1 GCA_947378515.1 Gammaproteobacteria bacterium
ACATTAGCCCAATTCAACCATTGAATGCCAGGGCTTTGCGAACGCCATTTGGGTAAAAATCGTGCTAATGCCAACAGCCATAACGGTGTCCAAGGCAAAAGATAGATAGGCGCATAGATAAGATAAGTTTGAATCCCCCCTTGGTGATCAAAGGGTTTAAAAAAACGTAAGATGTTTTCTTGAAAGACTTGGCTTAAGCCATTTTCACTATAAGCGCCGTGATTGGTTAGATTAGAAGCGATAAATGGCATCAAATAGATAGCTGCTGCTAGAATAGTCAATAACAAACTGCGCCATTGCAAAAAAACCTGATAACGTTGTTGCTGAATCAACCAAGGCGCCATAACCAGAAGCGTTAATACCGGCGCGATCAAGCCTTTGAGTAGAGCCCCCGTTACGAGCAATAATAGCAATACGCTTTGCGTTTTGATTTCCCTCAACGCGTTTTCGCGAGCAAAAAGCCAAGCACAGGGTAAGAGTATGAACGCGACATTCAGCATATCGGTGGAAGCGACTCTGGCCCAGAAAATGAAATAAAACGTGCTTAAACACAGCCAAGCGGCAATAAAACCGGTGCTGCGATCGAACCAAAAGCGACCGAGGCTAAACACACTGAATAACACGGCACCCGCGGCGATTAACGATGGGGCACGTAATGCGACCAAATTCAGGCCGCCGGTTAGTTTCGAAAAACCCAGCATTAACCAATATGATAGCAACGGCTTGTCATAATAAGGCTTGCCATCGAGTACCGGATGCCAGTAATCACCACTTTGCATCATGTGCAGGCAAACTTGTTGCCAACGGTATTCTTGCGTCCAAATAGGGTGGCCGGTGAGCCAACCGGTCAACAACATCAAAGCGGCGCCAGCTAGACACCAAGGAGCCTTGGGCCCTAAAAAAAAGTTCTGCCAATTATTATTCGTTGGGTTCAAGGGGGACAACTCCAAATAGAAGTCTTAATGAAAATTAGGGTTGACGCTGTAACACAACTCGATCAAAATGATTTTTTCTATCAAGTGATTACAAGGATAGCGTATGAATAAAAGTGCTAGTTTAAGTTTAGACGAGCAAAAAGTCGAACTTCCTGTTAAAGAAGGTACTTTAGGCTTTGATGTGGTAGAAGTGACGAGCCTATCAAAACTCGATGTTTTCACCTTTGATCCAGGCTTCATGTCGACAGCGGCTTGTGAATCTAAAATCACTTATATCGATGGCGAAAAGGGCGTGTTATTGCACCGCGGTTATTTGATCAAAGAATTGTGTGAACATTCGAACTTCTTAGAAGTGGCATTTTTACTGCTTTATGGTGAATTACCAACCAAAGCCCAAGCCAAACAATTCAATACCGATATCAATTTGCACACCATGGTGCATGAACAATTACGCTATTTCTTCAATGGCTTTCGCGCCGATGCCCATCCGATGGCGATCATGGTTGGGGTCGTGGGTGCCTTATCGGCGTTTTATTATGATTCACTCGATATCACTAATCCCGAACATCGACGGATATCAGCGATTCGTTTGATCGCTAAAATGCCGACGATTGCTGCGATGTGTTACAAATATTCAATCGGTCAACCCTTCATGTATCCCAATAATGACTTGAGTTATGCGGAAAACTTTTTACACATGATGTTTTCAACGCCATGTGAAGCAATGAAAATTAATCCTATTCTCATACGCGCAATGGATCAAATTTTTATCATTCACGCCGATCATGAACAAAATGCGTCGACATCCACTGTTCGCATGGCGGGCTCTACGGGTGCCAATCCTTTTGTGTGTATTTCCGCTGGCATAGCTGCTCTGTGGGGGCCGGCGCATGGGGGTGCCAATGAAGCGGCATTGAATATGTTGAAGCAAATCGGTACCGTCGATCGGATTCCAGAATTTATTGCCCGCGCCAAAGATCCCAATGATTCGTTCCGTTTGATGGGCTTTGGCCATCGGGTGTATAAAAATTATGATCCTCGCGCTAAAGTCATGCAACAAACTTGCCATGAAGTCTTAGCCGTAACAGGTAAAGGCGATAGCCCGTTGTTTAAAGTGGCGGTGGAATTAGAACGGATCGCACTGAATGATGAATATTTCATTCAACGTAAACTGTATCCCAATGTTGATTTCTATTCAGGCATTACCTTGAGTGCCTTAGGGATTCCTTCGAGTATGTTCACCGTAGTGTTTGCGTTGGCGCGTACTTCCGGGTGGATTTCGCAATGGAGTGAAATGGTCAGCGTGCCCAATTATAAAATCGCGCGTCCTCGGCAACTTTATACCGGTGCCACCGAACGCGATTTTGTCCCGATGGCTGAACGGGAATAAATGGGGTAATTGTAGGGGGCGACCCGGGTAAGGCGGGAATTCAAAAAAACACTGCATTTTTGCCACCGAACGTCGAAGTCGCGGGTGTGCTGTGTACATCAAATGTTAATCACAATACCGCCTGGCGTCCATAAAGGACGCCCCCACGTTAGGATTTGGAATTGTTGCAAAACCAATTAGCAGGAATAAGGCAGTTGAGAAAGGCGTTTGCTTAAAGCGTGCAACGGTTTATTAAACCGTAATACATCGGTAACTCAAGGCTTCGGACACATGCTGACTGTCGATTTGTGGTGCATCCATTAAATCGGCGATGGTACGCGCGACACGTAATAATCGATGCACCGCGCGAGCCGATAATTGCCACGTACTTAACGCCTGCTCTAACAAAGCTTGACTGGTAGAATCTAAATGACAATGGCACTTTAATTCGGCTGGACTGAGCCTATTATTAAGCTTTTGTTGTCGCTTCAATTGCCTGTTTTGGGCGTTAATAACCTGCGTTTTAAGTAAGCGACTGGATTGTTCGCTACTGAAACGATTTTGATGGGCTTGTAGTAATAACTGGTGGCTTACAGGTTTGAGGCTCACATGCAAATCAATTCGATCTAAAAATGGCCCAGACAAACGTTGTTGGTAACGCTTGATTTGCTCGAGGCTACAACGACAGGTTTTGCCAAACGTGTCGTGATAACCACAGGGGCAAGGATTCATTGCAGCAATTAATTGAACCTGGGCTGGAAATTCTGCTCGTTGAGCGGCCCTCGCGATCGTAATGATGCCGGCTTCAAGCGGTTCACGAAGCGCTTCTAACACCGAACGATTGAATTCAGGTAATTCATCTAAAAAGAGTACGCCGTGATGCGCGAGCGAAATTTCACCAGGTTTAGGTGGCGAACCACCACCGACCAAAGCCACACTGGATGCCGTGTGATGAGGGCTACGAAAAGGCCGCTGTTGCCAGATATGATTTTGAAAAGGTAAGCCCGCCAGTGAACGAATGGCGGCGTTTTCTAAGGCTTCACTATCAGTCAATGGCGGCAATAAACCGAGCAAGCGGTTGGCGAGTAAGGTTTTGCCAGTGCCAGGGGGACCTATAAATAATAGATGATGGCCACCGGCGGCGGCGATGATTAACGCGCGCTTAGCCTGTGGCTGACCATAGACATCAGCTAAATCTTGTTTAGGCTGAGTCGCTTCAATTAAGCTTGGCCGGTCAGTTTTTTTAAGGCAAGGCTCCAGTAAGTGTTGATACACTTCGAGTAAATGGGTGGCGCCATACACTTGGCTGTTTTCAACGACAGCGGCTTCCACAGCATTATCGATGGGTACGATTAACGCGCGACCCGTTTGTGCGGTCGCCATCGAAAATAATAAGGCGCCATTAAAAGCTTTTAATTCCCCTGAGAGCGCCAATTCACCCGAAAATTCATAGTATTGAAGGTTGTGCTGAGGAATCAAACCACACGCCGCTAAGATGCCAAGAGCAATCGCTAAATCGAAGCGGCCACCTTCTTTGGGTAAATCGGCCGGTGCCAGATTAACGGTGATGCGCTGCATGGGAAAATCAAAACCAGAATTGATCAGCGCCGAGCGAACGCGATCACGGCTTTCTTTAACGGCGGTTTCGGGTAAACCGACAATGGAAAAAATAGGCTTGCCATGGGTGATATGGACTTCGACACTGACTTTAGGCGCGTAAATGCCGACATTGGCGCGCGATGTCAAAATTGCCAGTGTCATGACATAGTTACTTCGTTTCTAATTCACTGATTCGTGTTTCTAATTCGCTCAAGCGTTCCCGGGCTTTAGCGAGCA
Source organism: Gammaproteobacteria bacterium (assembly GCA_947378515.1). Taxonomy (GTDB): domain Bacteria; phylum Pseudomonadota; class Gammaproteobacteria; order CAISUE01; family CAISUE01; genus CAISUE01. Next base: position 4,141 of record CANCKG010000026.1, read on the forward strand.
AGCGCGTTTGGCGATCAAATTCTTCGCGGTTGACCAGCGATAGTTTGCTAAACGTGGCTTGCAGAATCGCTTGAAAATTGTGGCACAGATCTTCTTTGAAATTGGCCGCGCCACCGGGGACAGCATCACTCAATTTAGTGGCTAATTGTTCTAAGGTATCTAGGCTGATCATAAAAAATTCTCAATGCATAAAGGTCTAAAGTATGACTGACAGAAGCTGGATGCGCCAGGGAGATTTACGCAAAAGCTATATTTTTAATGATTGATTATTGTATTGTGAAAGTTATGTAGCTACAATGTAGCTACAAGATTAAGTTATTTTTGAGGTTATTTATGAGTGATACGGTGATTAGGACCCGAATTGATATCCACGTAAAAGAAAAAGCTAACAAGCTATTTGAAAAAATGGGTTTGAGTATGAGTGAGGCGCTGCGTTTGTTTATCTATCAAAGTGTGGCAGAAAATGCCTTGCCATTCCGTATCAATATTCCTAATGTTGCTACGGCTGAAGTTTTAAGTGAAATCAGGCAGCATCCTGAAAGATTAGAGAAAACATCGCTGGAGCAGCTTGAAAAAGATTGGGAGTGATTTTCATGCGCCTAACACGCCCCCCACTATCCGAAACGAACCGGTCACGATAATTAATTCCTGCTCGGTGGCATTGTTTAAAGCCGCGGCCAGTGCTTCGTTGATAGTGGAATAAACAGCATGATTCCTATTTTTGCTCAAGGCGGCTGAACTTAACACCGTATTATCCAGGGCTCGTGGATCATCAATGTTAGGAAAATAGGCGTGGCGGATATTCAGTGTTGAAAGCGAGTCAAAACAGCTGCGCCAATCTTTATCTTGCATCATGCCAAAGAGTAAGTGGATACGCTTACCTGGAAAATCTTTTCGCAATTGCCGCACCAAATGCCCTGTCGCCGCGGGATTGTGTGCGACATCGAGTAGCAGTGTTTTGCCAAGACAGGTAATCTTTTGATAGCGCCCTGGAATAGTCAAGCTCGCTAAAGCGCCGCTAAGCGCCGCCAAACTCAACGGCAACACGGGGTGCAACGCTTCAACAATGGCTAAAGCCACGGCAATATTACTGAGTTTCACGGCGGGTTTAGTCAATGCCGTTAAGTACCATTCGCTGCCTTGCCAAGTTAATGTAGTTTGATTCGCATCGTAATAATCAAAATCGACGCCGATGCAACGTAGCGAGGTATTCATCTTGGCAGCATACGCGCTAAGTACATCGGGCGGATTGCGATCGCCCACGATACAAACCCTGTCAGGCCGCATCAAACAGGCTTTTTCAGCTGCGATTTGTTCGCGCGTAGTACCTAATAAATGCGTATGGTCAAGATCGACACTGGTGATGCCGAGGATCGTCGCATCGAGGGCATTGCACGGATCCAATCTGCCACCTAAACCGACTTCCAAGATAATGAGATCTACCGACTGGCGCTTAAAGTACCACAAAGCCATTAAAAACAAGAGACTAAAGAAATGACGTGGGACATCCGGTAAATTCGCGACCACTTGGGCGGCTTGAACAAAATCATGATCTGCAATCGCGTGGCCATTAATCGCGATACGCTCATTAAAGATTTGCAAATGCGGCGAGGTGAAACTGCCTACTCGGTAGCCAGCTTGGCTAAAAATCGCACTCAACGTCTGAACAGCACTGCCTTTGCCATTGGTGCCGGTGATCGTAATAATTGGACAGTTTGGCTGCAAGGTAGGCAATTGCGTTAGCGTACGAACTTGCGCTAAATTACGCAGGGCGTGTGCCTGATCTAAAGCCGGCACACGTAACAACCAATCGATCACCTCAGTGTACATCGTAAACATAGAAACTCAAAAATAGTCGTGATGAATAGATTATAATAGGATCTTGCGGCTATGTGCCCACCGTTTTTGAATTTTCTCGTGAGGTTTTACCTATGTTAAAAAAATATTTAACCGCTTTGATGGCTTTGAGTGCTTTATCAATGACTGTTCCGAGTCAAGCGAATTGGTTTTGGCCTGAAAAATCGACCACGCTGCCGAGCATCACCTTAGAAAGCGGGGTCATGATGCCCCGTGTTAAGCCCATTGCCCTCTTTAAAACTCAGCCTAGCTTTCATTTTACCGATCAAAACGGTCAAGCTTTTGGCTTGAAGAATTTTCAACAACAGTGGACTTTAGTGTTTTTTGGCTTTAGCTATTGCCCCATGCTATGCCCAACAACGATGGCCCAATTGAATAATGCTTATCAGCAATTAAGCGCCGATCATTTTACCCCATTACCCCAGATTGTCTTTATCACCATTGATCCAGCACGAGATTCACAGGCGAACGTGAAAAAATTTGTCTCAGCGTTTAACCCCCATTTTATTGGCCTTCGGACCGATGATGTGGCAGCTTTAAGTCAATTCTCGCATGAATTAGATGCCGCTTATGAAAAAATTAATGGCAGTGGCAAAGATAAAGATAGTCACGGTGATTATACCTATACGCATACCGGCGATATTGCAGTCTTGAATCCCGAGGGTGAATTGGTGGCTATGTTAACGATGCCACATACCGACAAAGAGATTGCCAACGATTATGAAGCGATAGTGAATAAACTAAAATAAGCGCATTGCAATACGAGAACCCGCAAGGCAATAGATTTTGCTATAATCGAGCCTTAGCCTACACCTTATTATAAAGCTAAGGTAATCCGGATTATCGCGCAAGGGCTTAGTCTCCCGCGCGTAGCGTTGTGAATAGTCGTAATCGAATTACCTTATAACTTGGCTGCGAGCGGCGTTGTCGTACTCAATAAACCCTAGATACTATTTTAATTTAAATAAAAAGCGCGTAGCCCGAAGTGGCTAGCTAAAAAGATGGCAATAATACCTTCACTCACCCTGAATACCATTCAGTGATGTGAGTTTGAGCTGTTTGTGTGACTGTATTGTTGTGACTGATTTTGTTTTGATACGTCGTAATTGACTTCCACTGTTAACGCAAACGTAATAGTGAAGGCTTGAGCACGTGTCAAAACAGAGTCAATTTCATTTATTTTGCCCCGCATCGATGGTTACCGCTCATTTGGAGATGAACTTAATGAAACGCATGTTAATTAATGCAACGCAGGAAGAAGAATTACGAGTAGCCTTAGTAACAGGCCAGCAATTGTACGATTTAGACATTGAACGCCCGGGTCGTGAACAGAAAAAAGCCAATATTTACAAAGGGACCATTACCCGCATCGAACCTAGCTTAGAAGC
>CANCKG010000027.1 GCA_947378515.1 Gammaproteobacteria bacterium
AAAGTGGCTGTAGTGGCAGATTCAAGTCAAGCAATGACTTCGCCAGTGGGGTATTGGCAAACGATTGATGATAAAACGAATCAACCTAAAAGTATCGTCAAACTATTTGTGCTGCAAGGGAAATTATACGGTCGAATCATGCAAGTCAATTATCAGCCAGGTCATGGGCCAGCCGATGTGTGTGATAAATGTACCGGAGTGCGTCAAAATCAGTTGATTCTTGGTATGGTCTTTATGTGGGGTTTGGTGCCCGATCCGTCAGAAGCCAATCATTGGATCGATGGCCAAGTCGTGGATCCGAAAGTGGGCAGTCAATACAATAGCGAGCTAAGCTTAGTTGATAATGGTCAGACGATAAAAATGTTAGGTTATATGGGGTCGACGTTATTTGGTCGGACGCAAACCTGGCACCGCGTTCCAGCAACTGCCTTACAAGCTTTTCCAGCGACTATGGTCGCCTCTGGTGCGGATTTAGCTGCGGTAACAGCTGTGTCGCAATAAGAAGGGTGAAAACCCGTTATAATCTTACTACTTTAATTTTTGGCTCCACGGTGATTGCATGTTTATGAAGAAAATTTGGCTTCCCCTTTTGTCGGCATTGTTAGTGAGTGCGTGCTCCACGACGCCGACGCCTAGCCAGAAATATGCTAAATTTACCGCAAAACAAATTTATCAGACGGCCGAAATTAAATTAGCGAAGCGTGATTACCGCGAGTCTATTGAAGCGTATGAAGCGTTAGATGCCTTGTACCCCTTTAATAAGGATGATCAACAAGCGGAATTAGATGTTATTTATGCCTATTTTCAAAATGATGATATGCCAGCGGCAGCGGCTTCAGCAGAACGTTATATCCGCTTGTATCCGCGTGCGGCGAATGTTGATTATGCCTATTATATGAAAGGCGTAGCGAATTTTTACCAAGATCGTGGTTGGTTTCAGCGGTATATGCCAACGGATCAAGCGGTACGTGACCCCGGTTCTACGCTGCAATCCTATAAGGATTTTGAAGTGTTGTTAAAATTATATCCTGATAGCCAATACGCGCCAGATGCGCGACAGCGTTTAGTGTACTTGCGTAATTTATCGGGTCGCTATCAAGAAGAAGTTGCAGCTTTTTATTTGGAAAAACAAGCGTATGTGGCAGCGATTAATCGGGCCAAAGCTGTGATCAGCTTATACAATGAGACGCCATCTTGCCAGAAAGCACTGGTGATCATGATTAAGGCTTATCAAGCATTGGGCTTAACAGCCCAAGCTGTTGATGCTAGCGCGGTGTTGCAGCAGAACTACCCGATGGTGGCGTTCGCCTTAACGAACGGTACCTATTCAGCACCGTTAGTTGATTTATCCTAAGCGTAAAGGATCAGGAACCGCTCATGAATTTTCTTCTTGTGGCTTGGTGATAAATGCTGCTATAATTATCGGCTCTTTATATAGGCGCGTAGCTCAGCGGTAGAGCACCACATTGACATTGTGGTGGTCGGTGGTTCGAACCCACTCGTGCCTACCAGTTTTATTATCCGTAAATGCATTATTCTATGATCACCATTACCTTGCCTGATGGCGCTACCCGTCAATTTCCTGCTGCTGTGACAGTTGCTGCTGTTGCCTTGAGCATCGGTGCAGGTCTTGCGAAAGCAACCCTAGCCGGCGTTGTGAATGGTCAATTAGTTGATAGCAGTTATCTGATTGAGCACGATGCCAGCATCGCGATTATTACCCATAAAAGTCCCGAAGCACTTGATATTATTCGCCATTCAACAGCACATTTATTAGCTCAAGCGGTCAAGCAATTATTTCCATCAGCCCAAGTCACTATAGGACCGGTGATCGAAGACGGATTTTTTTATGATTTCGCTTTTGAACGCTCTTTTACACCCGATGATTTAAATACCATTGAAGCTAGGATGAACGAATTAGCGAAAGCGAGTTTGCCCATTAGCCGCAGTGAATTAAGTCGTGATGCGGCACGGGACTTTTTTAAAGCCCAAGGTGAGCATTACAAAGTAGAAATCATAGACAGTATTCCGATCAGTGAAACACTATCGCTTTATAGCCAAGGCGACTTTACCGATTTGTGCCGTGGCCCTCATGCGCCAACGACAGCGCCATTGACAGCGTTTAAATTGATGAAATTAGCCGGCGCTTATTGGCGCGGCGATTCCAATAATGTCATGTTGCAGCGGATCTATGGCACCGCTTGGCTTGACAAAAAAGCCCTTGATGCTTATTTGCACCGCCTAGAAGAAGCTGAAAAGCGTGATCATCGTAAACTCGCCAAAGCAATGGATTTATTTCATTTGCAAGAAGAAGCACCCGGTATGGTGTTTTGGCATCCGAATGGTTGGGCCCTGTACCAAGTCGTTGAACAATACATGCGGGCTAAATTTGTCGCGCATGGTTATCTTGAGGTTAAAACCCCGCAAGTTGTCGATCGCGTGCTGTGGGAAAAATCCGGTCATTGGGATAAATTTGGCGATGACATGTTTTATGTCAATGCCGATGAACGCCATTACGCTGTGAAGCCGATGAATTGCCCCTGTCATGTACAGATTTTTAACCAAGGCTTACGCAGTTATAAAGAATTACCGATTCGCTTAGCCGAATTTGGTTCTTGCCATCGTAATGAAGCTTCCGGCACCTTACATGGTATTATGCGCACTCGTAATTTTGTTCAAGATGACGCCCATATTTTTTGTACTGAAGCTCAAATTGGCCCTGAAGTACAAGCGTTTATTAAAATGCTGTTTGAAGTGTATGGTGATTTTGGTTTAACGAATATTTCAGTGAAATTATCTACTCGGCCAGAAAAAAGGGTCGGGGCTGATGAAGTCTGGGATAAAGCCGAACAAACATTGACCGACGTATTGAATGAAAGCGGTTTAGAATGGCAATTGCTGCCCGGAGAAGGCGCGTTTTATGGTCCTAAAATTGAATTTGTCTTAGAAGATAGTATCGGTAGACATTGGACTACCGGTTCGATGCAACTAGACTTCTCGATGCCGACACGTTTAGAAGCGCAATACATTGGTGAAGACAGTGCCAAACATGTGCCTGTGATGTTGCATCGGGCAATCTTTGGCTCCTTAGAACGCTTTATCGGTATTGTGTTAGAGCATTATGCTGGCTTACTACCTGCGTGGTTAGCGCCTGTTCAAGCCGTAGTGATGAATATTTCAGAAAAACAAACTAGCTACACCGAGCAATTAACTGCTATATTACGAAGTTCAGGTTTTCGTGTGAAAGCGGACGTGAGAAATGAAAAGATTGGCTTTAAAATTCGTAGCGCTACGCTTGCAAAAGTGCCATATCTACTTGTCGTGGGTGATCGAGAAGCTGACAATAATCAAGTTTCGGTAAGAACGCAGCAAGGGCAAGATTTAGGTGTGATGTCCGTGCAAGCCTTTAGTCAATTGTTGGAGAGATAATATTAGTACGATCATACAAGATAAAAAAACTCGTATAAACCACCAAATTCGGGTGGCTGAAGTTCGCTTAATCGGTGCCAATGGTGAGCAAATCGGGATTGTTAAAATCCAGGAAGCCTTAAGCATTGCTGAAGACGCGACGTTGGATTTAGTGGAGATTTCACCGAATGCCGCGCCACCCGTCTGTCGGGTGATGGATTACGGTAAATATTTGTATGAACTGGGCAAGCAAAAAGCAGCTGCCAAGAAAAAACAAAAACAAGTGCAAATCAAAGAAATCAAATTCCGTCCGGGAACGGACGATGGCGATTATCAGGTCAAGCTACGCAACCTGATACGCTTTTTAGAAGAGGGCGACAAAGCTAAAATCACGGTGCGGTTTCGTGGCCGAGAAATTAGCCATCAAGATCTAGGGTTGAAAATGCTCCAACGTCTGCAAATTGATCTCGGTCCCTTTGGGACTGTAGAACAATTTCCTAAGATGGAAGGTCGGCAGATGGCTATGTTAGTCGCCCCACTCAAAAAGATCTAATTTTTTTGAGTGCCTTTATGACCTTGCCAAATGTTACTGGTGAGGTTGTTTATTAATTTCGATATCGATGACGATATTGATCAATGCGAGTTGAATCATGCCGAAAATTAAAACTAACCGTGGGGCCGCGAAGCGTTTTCGCCAAACTGCCAATGGTTATAAGCATAAACAATCGTTTGCCCGTCATATTTTGACTAAGAAATCTTCCAAACGGAAACGGTTTTTACGTGGTACCAAAGCTGTCAAACACTGCGATGTGATGTCTGTCCGTCGTATGTTAACCCATGCATCTTAAGGAGCTAACCCATGGCTAGAGTTAAACGCGGGGTTACTGCCAGAGCCCGTCATAAAAAAGTATTAGATCAAGCAAAAGGTTACCGGGAAGCCCGTAGTAAGGTATACCGTGTAGCCAAACAAGCGGTTACCAAAGCCGGTCAATACGCTTATCGCGATCGACGCGTTAAAAAACGTGAATTTCGTGCCTTGTGGATTGCCCGTATCAACGCTGCAGTGCGTGAGTTAGGCATGAATTACAGCCGCTTCATCGCCGGCTTAAATAAAGCCGGCATCACCATGGATCGCAAAATGTTAGCGAACTTGGCATTTCATGATTTAGCCGCTTTTGGCGTGATCGTTGAACAAGTGAAAGCAGCACTTGCCGCTGAATGATCTAGTGGTTGGTTTGTCTTAAAAAACCCCGCCTAAGTGCGGGGTTTTTTTATGGGCTCGGAATAATTGAATTTAAAGCGTATATTCAATCAGACACGCTTGGCAATGCGCTGAAGTGGAGAGTTTTTAATGCGTTAAGAGCGCCACGTCATGCTATTGCTTGATTCAAATGTGTTGATTACTGCTACAGCAGAGATGGTAGGCGCATGCTTAGTGCTAACGATCCACACTGCAAAATGATCAGGTCATAGACTCCTCGCATCTTTATTGGCCCGCAGTATATAATGACCTTTTGCTAAAGGGCACACTCATGACGTTTCAACATATCACAATTCCTATTCATGGCACCAAAATCACCATTAATGCCGATCATTCACTTAATGTTCCGAATCAGCCGATTATCCCATTCATTGAAGGTGATGGTATTGGCGCGGATATTACCCCGGTGATGATCAACGTGGTCGATGCTGCAGTGCAAAAAGCTTATCAGGGTGAGCGGTCAATTGCTTGGATGGAAGTGTATGCCGGTGAAAAGGCTACGAAAGTCTATGGTGCCGATGTCTGGTTACCTGAAGAAACTTTAACGGCCATTGGTGATTATGTGATATCGATCAAAGGCCCCTTAACCACGCCAGTCGGTGGTGGGATTCGGTCCTTAAATGTCGCTTTGCGTCAACAGTTAGATCTTTATATTTGTTTGCGTCCAGTACGTTATTTTTCTGGTGTGCCGAGTCCGGTGAAAGCACCTGAAAAAGTCGATATGGTGATTTTCCGGGAAAACTCTGAAGATATTTATGCCGGTATTGAATGGGCGGCTGACAGCGCTGAAGCGAAAAAAGTCATTGCATTTTTGCGTGACGAAATGGGTGTGACGAAAATTCGTTTTCCTGAAGCCTGTGGCATCGGTATTAAACCTGTTTCTAAACAAGGGACCGAGCGCTTAGTGCGCAATGCCTTGCAATACGCGATCGATAATGATAAGCCATCGGTGACTTTAGTCCACAAAGGCAATATCATGAAATTTACCGAAGGTGCTTTCAAAGATTGGGCTTATGCCTTAGCAAAAGCTGAATTCGGTGCGACCTTGATCGACCAAGGGCCATGGATGCAATTCACCAATCCTAAAACCGGTACAGTAATTGTGGTCAAAGACGTCATTGCCGATGCTTTTTTACAACAAATTTTATTGCGGCCAGAAGAATACAGTGTGATTGCCACGTTAAATTTAAATGGGGATTATATTTCCGATGCGCTAGCGGCCGAAGTTGGTGGTATTGGTATTGCGCCAGGTGCTAATTTAAGTGACAGTATCGCGATGTTTGAAGCAACGCATGGTACCGCCCCAAAATACGCGAATTTAAATAAAGTTAATCCAGGGTCGGAAATTTTATCAGCGGAAATGATGTTGCGCCATATGGGTTGGTTAGAGGCCGCTGATTTAATTATTCAAGGTGTAAATGGCGCAATTAGTGCCAAGACCGTGACCTATGATTTTGAACGTGCTATGCCAGGCGCAACTCTAGTGACCTGTTCTGGTTTTGGTGATGCCATTATTAAGCATATGTAAGCTACGCGGACGCTTAAATTGCTTTAAATCAACACCTCATCGTATAGGATGGGGTGTTTTTTGGAATTTTTATGCTTAAACTCGCGGTCTTGGGCAATCCGATTGCCCATAGTCGATCGCCTGAATTACATCAAGCTTTTGCCCGTCAAGTTGATCTTCGCATCGATTATCAAAAAATTTTAGTGCCCGAAGGCGCTTTTGAGCAAACCGTGCAAGCCTTTATTAAGGCCGGGGGTGTCGGATTTAATGTTACTGCTCCTTGTAAAGGCGACGCTTTTTTGCTGGCTAGAACGTGTTCCCAACGCGCCCTACTCGCCCACGCCGTCAATACCCTTGTTATCAACCCTGATGGCAGTTGCTATGGGGATAATACCGATGGTGCCGGGTTACTTCAAGATTTAATTGTTAATAAAAATTTTAATGTTGTGGGTAAGAATATTGTCATTCACGGTGCAGGTGGCGCGGTACGGGGTATCATTCCCGCATTACTCGCCCAAAAGCCTCAACAATTGTGGTTAATGAATCGCCATTCACAAAAAGCCCTTGATTTGGCGACGTATTTCACCCAGTTAGGTCCCATTCAAGCGGTAGCTTATGGTACAGCATTGGCTAAGATTGATTTGTTAATTGATGGTAGTAGTGGCGCTTGTCAAAATTTTAATGGCTTAGCCAAATTGCAGTTTAATGCAAATGCTTTAGCTTATGATTTAAAATATGCCGATCATGCCACAGCCTTTATGATGTGGGCTGAATCGGTCGGTATTCAACGATGTCACGATGGTTTTGGCATGCTCGTCGAACAAGCTGCGTTAAGTTTTCAGTTATGGACCGGATCTATGCCTGACACGCCATTTAAGATGCGAGGTTAGTGATTTACTATATACCTATGGCGAGCGGTATAGCTCTATTTTAAATTTATACCCATCGCACTTCAAAGTGCGATGGGTATATGCCTGACACGCCTCTTTAAGTATTACCGGTCAGCAAGAAAGTCTCCGGCCTTTAGGTCGGAGTGTTTTAGACTTGGAAGAGGTGTGCAAATCGAACAAGTCCGCACCTTGTGAAACCTTAGGCGTAGGCCGAGGTACGGTGCTCCTACCGCCCTGAAGGGCGGGGTTTCAAACCAGCT
>CANCKG010000028.1 GCA_947378515.1 Gammaproteobacteria bacterium
ATGGTGATATCCCAATGGCAGTACGCGCGATGAAAGCAGGGGCGATGGATTTTATTTTGAAGCCTTTTAATGATCAATTTTTATTGGAACAAATCCAAAAAGCGCTTGATCAATTGAATGCGGCTACTCACAATGAACTGGATCAACAACTCGCTTTGCGGTTCGACAGCTTAACGAAACGAGAGCAAGCTATTATGGCATTAGTAGTTGCAGGCATGTTAAATAAACAAATCGCGCACGAATTAAGTATTGCTCTATCTACAGTGGAACTTCACCGCGCGCGCGTCATGCGTAAAATGCATGCTAAAACTTTAGCGCAGCTCATCAAGTATTCCTTAAGCTTAGAGTTACTCACCACCAACTAATCGAGGGATTCTAAAAACTTGCAGCTATTCAATTTAGTAAATTAAGACATCTTTGTTGTCCCAGGGCACTTGCATCGTGCTAAGATTAAGACCTTTATAGTTTATTCATAAGACTCTTGCTATGCACACCAAACCCGCTAAGCCCTTAAGTTTTTTTGTTTTAATGTTGATTATTGTCGGTTCCATTGACAGTATTCGTAATTTGCCTGCCACAGCAATTTTTGGCGAACCGCTTATTTTCTTTTTTTTATTTGGCGCGCTAACGTTTTTATTGCCCACAGCCTTATTATCTGCCGAATTATCATCGACCTGGAGCGAGCAGGGCGGAATCTATTTTTGGGTAAAAAAAGCCTTTGGTGATCACATCGGCACTTTAGCTATTTGGTTGCAATGGGTGAATACTGTCGTGTGGATGCCGACGATTTTATCCTTTATTGCTAGTACCTTAGCCTACCTCATCGCGCCAAAATTGGCGACCAATCCTTATTATTTATTGATAGCCATTTTATGTCTATTGTGGCTATTAACATTCATTACCTCCAAAGGTATTCGTATTTCCGGTAAATTAGCCGCCGGCTGTACTATTTTTGGTATATTTTTGCCGATGGTGACGTTGATCATTTTAGGTGGCTTCTGGTTAGCCAGCGACAAAGCGGTTCATATTCATTTGTCATGGCAAGGTGCCGTGCCACATTTTAGTCATTGGGATAATTGGGTATCGTTAACCGGCGTCATGACAGCTTTTTTAGGTGCTGAATTGGCTACCGTCAATGTCAGAGACGTACATAATCCAGAACGAAATTTCCCAAAAGCGCTGATTACGGCGGTCATTTTTATTCTGATTACCATGATATTAGGTTCATTGACTATCGCTTTGATGATTCCCGCCGAGCAAATCAATCTGATGAATGGCACTATGGAAACTTTACAAAATTTTTTCACCAGTTATCATTTAAGCTATTTAATGCCGGTAGCGGTATTGATGATTTTTTCCGGCGCTTTTGGTGAAATGGTCAATTGGACCACATCGCCGGCACGTGGTTTAACGCAAACAATTGATAATGGTTATTTACCTAAGATACTCAAATCTTCTGATACCTTAATACCTTATAAACGGATCTTGGTGGTGCAATCGATAATTGCCAGCGTTATCAGTTGTTTGTTTATTTTATTACCCAAAATCAATAGTTCGTATTGGTTATTAACGGTGTTGAGTACCGAAGTCTATATGGCAATGTACATGATGCTTTTTATAGCGGGTATCTGTTTGGCTTATAAATTTCCAGATGACAAAGCTAAATTTCGCTTGCCGGGTGGCAAACTCGGTCGCTGGCTAATCTGTGGTCTTGGCTTAGTAGGCACTTCTTTGACGCTCATCATCGGATTTTTCCCGCCAACCGATGTGGCATTATCGATGCAGCACTACACCTTGTACTTTATCATTGGCCTAGCTTGTATGGTGCTGCCGGTACTTGGTATGTACGGCTATAAGGTTGGGCATAAATCGTTGATTAGCACTGAGCGCGGCTGAATAGATACGATGGCAGTAACTAGCAAGAAACACTCCGGCCTTTAGGTCGGGGTGTTTTAGACTTGGGGGCGGTGTGCAAATCGAACAAGTCCGCACCTTGTGAAACCTTAGGCGTAGGCCGAGGTACGGTGCTCCTACCGCCCTGAAGGGCGGGATTTCAAACCAGCTAAGGAATTTGGATGAATGGGACAATCAGATTTGAAATATTGTCCTGATTTCCCCTCTAAAATCAAGTGCGAGACGAATTCTCTGCTCACCCATAAAGAAGCAGGCTTCACGACTAATATTAAGAAATCCGTGAATAGTCAGGGCAATGCGTGTTCATAAAACCTTAAGTTTAGTAATTTAAAATGTATCCATTCATCACATTTTTCTATTTTTTGCGTAGATCTTAATTGGTGACTCCTTACACGATGGGGGATTGTTAAGGGAGGCTTTGCGGAAGCAGAAAAACCGTGATTCTCTCCCTTAACTCGCATTAGCGCGGATTTCTCGCGCGTATGTGCTGAATATACCCATCGCACTTTGAAGTGCGATGGGTATAAATTTAAAATAGAGCTATATCGCTCGCCATAGGCACACGTTAAATTATTAACCTCGCATCTTGAATGGCGAGCGGTATAGCACCTAACTATTACTTGAGACTTTCTCATGACAAATACTACATCACGGCCTAATAGTCTGCGACTCTTTGCTTTGTTAATGTTGCTTCCAATCAGCGTGTTAGCTGACATTCAAGATAATCCTGCTGCTTGGGCTAATGTCTGCACTACTAACGGTGGTCAAATACTCAGCTTGGCGATTCAATTTAATAATCAAAAAATCAGTGGCTTAACGCATGACTTTTGTGAATTTAATTCCAATACGATCGTCGGGTTAGAGGTTTTATCTAAAAGCACACCGACACTGGCAGCAACTTTCGTTCAAGCGCTCTATGTTAGCCCAACGATAGACATACCATCACCTTCGGGTAATCCTGCTTATGATGTTTGTTTAAAATTAAGCGGCACCATGAGTGTCAACAACGAAGCGACGAGTGGTTTTTATCTTCCAGGTGGGCAAATGAGTATGTGTGTGTTTGCTGATGGCTCCATGTTAGATTCACAAAGTTTACTTTATTTAGCGGTAGGTTCAGAACCTGCGGCTAAAGCATTAATTACTTCAGCACCACTGCCAATCACCATCCCTGATATTTATGTCACACGCGCCACTGCTAATGGTTAATAAAAAAATCGCAATAATTAACGATAATTACGTGAATTATTGCGAAAACTATGCTACTTTATGCGCCTTAAGATTCATTATTCATCAAAATCAAGGAGATTGGCATGACGACTATCGCTCGTGTAAAAGCAATCAAAGTAGCACTGAAAAAACCTCAATTAATGGCTGAAATTGCCACATTAACCGAATTATCAAAAAAAGAAGTGACCTTGGTTTTTGAAGCGTTGGCTGAAATAATTCATGGCCACTTAAAAAAAGGCGGTGCTGGTGAATTCACTATTCCAAGTTTATTGAAGTGCAAAATTAAACGTAAACCTGCTACTAAAGCACGTAAAGGTATCAATCCTTTCAACGGTGAAGAAATGATGTTTAAAGCGAAGCCAGCCCGCAATACGGTAACGATTCGGCCGTTAAAGAAATTAAAAGAAATGGCTGAATAAATTAGTGACGCGCATTGATTAATGCTGGAAGAGCAGGTCATTATGGCCTGCTCTTCCAGCATTACACGTGTAAAATTTGCAACAACTCATCCCCATACGCTTCTAATTTTTTAGCGCCAATGCCAACAATGCCACTTAATTCCACTAACGTTTGAGGCATTTGTTCAGCCAATGTAATCAAAGTGCTGTCATGAAAAATAATATAAGCAGGTAGATTGTTTTTAGCGGCAATGGCACTGCGCCAAGCTTTCAAAGTTTTTAAACACGCAGCACTGTCGTCATCTAAGCCAGTTGAATTGACTGATTTTTTGAGTATCATTTTTTTATTTTTTACAAGTGCCTTTGTTTCAGCGCGCAAATGAACGTGCACGTCACCTTTTAATACCCCACGCGCACGTTCAGTCAATTTCAAGGTATTAAAAGCTCTCGCATCCACTCGCACCACGCCAGTTGCCACTAATTGCCGTAAAATACTGCGCCATTGACTATCACTTAATGTCGCACCCAAGCCAAAAGTACTCAACGTGCTATGGCCAAATTGCTTTACTTTATCGTTCAGCTTACCACGCAACACATCGATCAAATGGCTTGCCCCAAAACTGATATTTGAATGCTGTTCGATGCGATAAATGCAGCTCAATAATTGTTGCGCTGAAATAGTCGCATCCCAAATTGCTGGCGGATTTAAGCAATTATCACAATTACCGCACGCTTGACTGTGTTCATCAAAATAATGCAGTAAACGTACGCGGCGGCAATCGGTCGCCTCAGCTAGTGCTAATAGGGCATCAAGTTTGCCACGCAAGGATTGCTTAAAGGTTTCAGAACCGATGCTTTCATCGATCATGCGCCGTTGGTTGACGACATCTTGTAAACCATAGGTCATCCAAGCATTGGCGATATCACCATCGCGGCCAGCTCGGCCCGTTTCTTGATAATAACTTTCGATATTTTTGGGTAAATCTACATGGGCGACGAAGCGCACATTGGGTTTATCGATTCCCATTCCAAAAGCAATGGTTGCCACCATGATTAAACCATCTTCACGTAAAAACCGATTTTGATGCCTGGTGCGAATTTTAATGTCTAATCCTGCGTGATAGGGAAGGGCATTTAAACCTTCGTGCTTTAACCATTCGGCGGTTTCTTCGACTTTCTTACGCGATTGGCAATAAACGATACCGGCATCATCCAGATGTTCAGTGCGAATAAACGCTAGCAATTGTTTACGTGCATCAAGTTTGGACGCGACGCTATAACGAATATTAGGGCGATCAAAACTACTGACGAAGCAATGGGCTTGTTCGAGTTGTAAGCGCTCGATGATATCCGCGCGAGTAATATTATCGGCTGTGGCGGTTAAGGCAATACGCGGCACACCGGAAAAACGTTCGGGTAGTAAACTTAAAGACCGATATTCGGGGCGAAAATCATGACCCCATTGGCTGACGCAATGCGCTTCATCGATGGCAAATAGGCTTAACGCTCTATGCTCATGCAAAGATTCAAGCATTGCTAAGAAGCGCGGCGTGGTTAGCCGTTCGGGTGCAACATACAACAAGATCAATTCACCGCGCAGCAATTGTTGTTCGACTGCCCTACTCTCAGCAGCACTTTGACTGGAATTTAAAAAAGCCGCTGTTACCCCAGCGACATCAAGCGCACCCACTTGGTCGTGCATAAGGGCAATTAACGGTGATATGACGATGGTGGTGCCTAAGCCTCGCTTGAAGCGAACAATGGCGGGAATTTGATAACACAGCGATTTACCACCGCCGGTGGGCATTAAGACTAGCGCATCACCGCCATTATGCACATGATCAATTACCGTTTGCTGAGCACCACGAAAATGACTATAGCCAAAGACTTCGCTTAAAATCTGTTGAGAAGTGTTTGATTCACGGTTCAAGTACTTAAACCTTTTTTAAAAAGCAGGTTTTGAGCACCATCATGGTTTTGCCATCGCGGTATTCGATTTCATCCGGATCATGGGTGATGCGAATGTTTTTAACGACCAAGCCTCTTTTGAGTACCATCGATGAGCCTTTGACTTTTAAATCTTTGATGACTTGCACCGAATCGCCATCATTGAGGGCTGTACCATTACTGTCTTTGCAATCCATAAAGTTTCCATAATATTAAGAGCGAGCACTATACCGCCCGCCATTTAAGATGCGAGGTTAATGATTTAACGTGTACCTATGGCGAGCGGTATATCTCTATTTTGAATATACACCCATCGCACTTAAGGTGCGACGGGTGTATTATACTACGCGCTTGAGGGCACTGGTAGTTCAGCAATAAAGTGAAGTAGACGTTTTCTTAAAAAGGCCAAGTCATACTAACATTAATTGAAGTGGTTTGTAGATGACCAAAATGTAGCGTATTGGTTTGACTAGTGGAAGAGACAAGGCTGGCATTACCCCAATCCATGAACCGATAATCGATGGCTAATACCGGCGAATGTTTATCGGTGCTCAGTGGATATTGAATCCCCAAACCGCCTTCATATGCCAAAGAGGTGGTGGTTGAACTTGTAAAAGGAGTACTGGTCGGCACGGCAGAACCGTTGGGATCGGTGGGCGTTTCAGTGTAAGCACCAAAATGATTGAAGGCAATACCCATGCCAGCTAGGGCATAGGGTTGCCAATCGTTTGCGGTCCAAATCCATTTGGGTTCTAGCATCAAAGCTAAGCTGCGACCAGTGGCTGTATAATTTAACGTATCAAAACTTCCACCGTTCACCAAAGGAGCGTTAGTGCCGGTGACTGAGCTGCCCATGTAATAGCTACTAACATTTAAATGCACCGCTTGATGGATGAAATCCCATTGATAGCCCAAACCTGCTGCAATGAGTGGCTGAATCTGCGACGGGGTGGTCACGCTATAGCGATTTGTGGTGTTGGTATTGATGACAATATTTTGTGTGTTGCCGGTAAAATTCTCCCATGCCAAGCCAGTTTGCAATTGCCAATCAAAACCTTCGGCGCCAGCAGATTGGAAGGCAGCGGCAATCAGTAAAGTCATTATTTTTTTTGCCATAGTGAGCATTCACTCTTGGAAATTTTAATTAATAAACATCCCGATTTGTGGCAGTGTTATTGCCCCTTGAGGGATGTTAATGGTCACGGTATTGGTATCGGAATTGATCGGTAAATTGAGTACATTGTCGAGCGCTGTCGCTTGATTGCTAGCTGAAACCAGCCAAGTGTTTGAATTGTTAGGCGGCAAGGCAATGCCGACACTGCCATTTTCTGTAGCTGCCTTCGTTACTTGATTGGTTTGCGTCGCTATTTGGTATAGGTATGCATTTCCTACATCGTTCGTGACGTATACATAATTACTGTCGCTGCTAAACGCGAGGCTAGTCGGTTTATAAATATCATTCGTACTAATAGCGGTTTGGTAAGTATAAGTGCCATCAGTATTAATCAAAAAAGCGACTACATTGGTTGAATTCAATAAATAAAATTTACTATTATCAGGACTGATCGCCAATTCACTCGGCTCACCAAAAACATCAGAAAAGCTTGAATTATCCAAGGTGGTGATGAGACTCAAGTTCGTGGTATCCATTACCCAGATCATGCCTAACATATCGACACCATAGGCATCACAGACATACAAGCGACTGCCATCAGGAC
>CANCKG010000029.1 GCA_947378515.1 Gammaproteobacteria bacterium
AATGGATACCGCTTAAGTTTATCTTAAGCAATATTCTGTATAATCAACTCAAAAAAATAAATTCTCACTTCAGGAAGCTATCTCCATGCCGCTGACCTCATTAACTGCTGAAAAGTTACGTTGCGCAATCGAAGAGGCTGCTAACGCCTATCTTAACTATAATAAATCGCACCGTAATGGTTACATCTACAATAACCATGGCGTCACCGGCGTGATTCGCGTCACCCAATTATTAACCGATTGTTCTGCTGTTAAGATGAATATTGAGGAAACAGCATTAGACTCTTTACACAAAGCGCTACAAGCTTATTTCACTAGTGTCTATGGCGGTATCAACCAGCACTCTTTTACTGCTTTTTTAATGGAAGAATTAAAAAAATTTGAGTTAACGGGCTTTGACGCAACGCTGAGATTACACCTTAGCGCTACTTATCATAGTGGCTGGCATCAAGCTCAGATCAAAACCTTCAAGCGCGCCTTTAATGCACCTATGCTTTCGTACGAGCATACGCCCTTAGCCGTTGGCAAGAAGATATTAACGTCTATATTGTTATACTCGGCCATTAATCAAGCTATTGAGGCTTACACGAAACACTCGCCATACACCACTGGTGTTTGGTCCGAGCGCTTTAAACAATTATCTCGCGATATGGGCAGTATATTCCAGCAGCGCGAAAGTTTCGACAGTGGCAGTGACAGTGGCAATGATAAGGAAAATTTATGGGATGCGGTCAAAGCTTGCTTACATCCTGGCCTAACGCTGTATCCAGTAAATGCGCGAAATTATTCTTTTGTGCGGTTTTTAATGGAAGCGTTGAAAAACTATGACCTTACTTCTCTGAACTTAACAAATCTTCATCCGCTCAACGATTATCAATTAGACCACCATAGCGCAGTTAGAACCTTCATCAAGGCTATCCCGCGGCCATCTGATCACTATCACGCCACGGTGGCGCCAGCAGCAAACGTGTCAACAGGGCTACCTTCTAGGGGTGGGAATTCACAGCACGCTAACGAAAGCCATAAGTCCTCTGTTCAGATGAGTCCATGCCCAAGTCCAGGTTCACATCGATACAGCCGCATTGATTCGAGCACTTAATACCCTGTATTCTTGAATACAAAATCGAAGTGAGTCTTTATGACTCGCTCTACTGTTAGAGTTACTTATGCTCACACTCATTTTAATGCGCCACGGCCATGCTGTCGACAGCCATCAAGCGCTGAGTGATTATACGCGTGGCTTAACGCCTGAAGGCCGCTTGGCAGTCCAAAGACAAGCGGGCTTACTCAAGCCACTACCTGAATTAATCATCAGTAGCAGCGCCTTGCGAACGACAGAGACTGCCGGCATTATCATAAGCGCCCTTAAAACTGAAATCACCCTGATACTCAAGCCTGAACTGTATCATGCGCAAGCTGACGACTATTTTGAGCTCTTACAAACAGTTCCAGATAAAGTGCACACTCTGTTGCTGATTGGTCACAATCCTAGCATCAGTCGTTTGGCCAGTAGCTTGGCGAAAACTAACCTGTCGATGGCACCGGCCGACACAATCCTTTTAAAAGCCACGCATGCTGGTCACTGGGCTGAATTAACTAGTCGAGATTTTCAGCAGAGCGTTTAACATCCCGTCCTGTCCCTGCTATACTGCAAAAAAACGTCATTGACCACCACAGGATTTCGCATGCCTTCCACCCTTGAACAATCAGAACTCGGTAAAAAATCCCTTTATAAAAGCCATTATGATGCCAGTTTATTATTTCCCCTTGCGCGCTTACTCAAACGCCAAGAACTGGGTTTGAGTGCGACTGACGCGTTGCCGTTTCATGGTATCGATCGGTGGCACCATTATGAAGTGTCGTGGCTCAATGACAAAGGCAAACCCGTAGTTGCTCAAGCGGATATTCGGTATTCGTGCACCTCGCCGCATATTATCGAATCCAAATCGATGAAACTGTATTTCAATTCCTTAAATAACAGCCATTTTCACGATGCTTCACAAGTAAAAGCATTGGTCGAACAAGATTTGAGTTTGGCGGTGGGTGATAACGTCAGTGTGCATTTCAGCCATTTACAGCACAATGACAGTACGCAGCATATGACTCACTTTAAAGGCATTTGCTTGGATAATTTAGACATCGATTGCGATACCTATATGATTCA
Source organism: Gammaproteobacteria bacterium (assembly GCA_947378515.1). Taxonomy (GTDB): domain Bacteria; phylum Pseudomonadota; class Gammaproteobacteria; order CAISUE01; family CAISUE01; genus CAISUE01. The sequence continues at coordinate 2,165 of CANCKG010000029.1, forward strand.
TCCGGAATTCTTAACGACCGAAACGACGTGGATCGAGCAAGAAAGTCTCTATTCCGATTTATTAAAATCCAATTGTTTGGTCACCCATCAACCCGATTGGGGCAGTGTGTGCATTACTTATAGCGGCAATAAAATCAATCACGCGGGTTTGTTAAAATACATCGTGTCGTTTAGAAATCACCCGGAATTTCATGAGCAATGCATCGAACGCATTTTCATGGATATCTTACGTCGTTGCAAGCCAATGTACTTAAGTGTCGATGGTCGTTATACGCGCCGTGGTGGTTTGGATATTAACCCTTATCGCAGTTCACTCGCCTGGCCCAATCATGCCTCTGACCATAAACGTTTGTGTCGACAATAACCATGAAACTCGTTATTGCCTCGCACAATATCGGTAAAATTGCCGAAATAAAAGCCTTACTGGCCGATTTACCGATCACCCTCTATACCCAAGCAGATTTTGGAATCGGCGATATTCCTGAAACCGCCTCGACTTTTGTCGAGAATGCCTTACTCAAAGCCCATTATGTGTGTGAGCAAACGGGACTCGCCACGCTGGCCGATGATTCTGGCTTGGAAATCGAAGCCCTACATGGGGCTCCCGGTATTTATTCGGCCCGTTATGCGGGCGAACCTGCGAATTTCGTCAATAATATCGCCAAAGTTTTGACCGATATGCATGGCATCACCGACAGGCGGGCTAATTTCAAAACAGTCTGTGTGTTTTTGAAGCACCCGAAAGATCCCTCGCCCCTAATCTGCGAAGGTATCTGGCGCGGTGAAATCTTATCGGTAGCCTCCGGCTCAGCGGGTTTTGGTTATGATCCGATTTTTTATGTGCCTGAATTAGCGTGTAGTGCGGCTGAATTATCGTTTGAAACAAAAAATAGTTTGAGCCACCGCGCACTAGCATTAGCCCACTTGAAACAACAATTACAAAAAATCTTGACTTAAAGCCATTAAATTATAGGGAAGATAACTTGCCCCCACCCATCGTAGTCGCAGGTGTAATTAATACAATATTCTGCCGCCAAATAGTTTCCATGCCTTCGATGCCCCAGTGTTGTTCATTTTGCGGCTGAAGACCTAAACCCCAGATCGTCCGTATCACCAACATGGCCGGCAAAGCTTGGTGCTCGGCGATCGATAGGAGCCGTAAACTTTCATAACCACGTAAAAAACTATCCCACAAACTATCATTAGATTCTAGATACGTCTCAGACCAAGCGGGAATTTGTAATCGAATCGCCCAGCAAAACTGCACGATATCATACACACGAAAGCCCATCCCACAACAATCAAAATCGATAAAAACCAATTCCCGATCCGCAGTTTGCAAGACATTGCCAAAATGATCGCCGTGACAAAAGCCATACGACGCCGTAGTATGCACTAACGATTGCCAGACTTTTTTCGCCGCCTCTGCTGCTGCGGCCGTTAATTGGGCCATTTCAGTTTCGTGATGACCAAAGGCACGTTGAATATGGCTTAAGGGTTCATCGATAAGGTGTTTTTCATCGAGGCAAAAGCGCGGCTTCGAAAAATGAAAATCATCCGTCAAGGTATGAAGTTTGGCTAAGGCTTGGCCATAACCAAAGGCTTGCCTGCTATCCAAAGACATTGCCTGACCTTCAATAAAGTCAAATACCACGATAGCCCGTAAACCTTCGGGCGCAGAAAAGTGATTTAAATATTGCCCATGCCTATCGGCAATCGGCGCGGCTATCGGAAAATTGCGTGTTTGTAGCCAGATGAGCACTTCGAGCTCTGCTGCCACTTCCGGCAATGAACGCCAGCATGCTCGATATAAACGAACGATGTATTTCGCCCGATCACTGCGCACTGCATACGTATCGTTTAATCCCATGCGAATCAAGCGGCAACTGTGGATTGACCCAAGAGCATAACACCCTTGCAGCCATGCTATTAAACTCGCCGGCTTAACTAAGGAATGATAAATCGCCATTTCAGCCATGCAATTCAGCCTGAATCAAAGCAATTAATACCCTTTGCGCATCCGGCAGCGGATAGGCTTTTATTTTTTGGGTAAAGACTTCACGTGCTTGCCATAATTGGTCAATCGCCGCCCTTAAACTCACTGCCGTTAATTCACCTTCCGCTAACACTTGGCTCAAACCTAAGTCTTGGTAAAACGCGGCATTTTCCACTTGATCACCTCGACTCGCACCCTTGGCTAAGGGAATCAGCAAATGCGGTTTCGCCAACGCCAATAATTCTAGGATAGAATTAGCCCCGGCTCGTGACACGACAATATCCGCCAACGCCATGATTGCGGCTAATTCATCGTTAAGATAAGCACATTGATAATAACCAAGTTGGTCAAAGCTGTGATCCGTTTTGCCCGCTCCACACGCATGCACAACATTGAATTGTGGCAGCAATCTAGGCAAGGCGGTCCAGACGGCTTGATTGATTTTCACTGACCCCAAACCACCGCCATAAACCAACAACACCGGTTTATCAGCTACAAAACCACAAAAAAATTTGGCTTTCTCGGCATCGCCGATGAATAAACTCTTCCGAATTGGACTGCCGGTATAACAGAGTTTGGTTTTATTTTTAAAATAGCGCTCACTTTGCGGAAAACTCAATGCGATTTTTTTCACCAATGGGTACATCAAACGATTGGCCAAGCCTGGCGACAAATCCGATTCATGGGTCAGTACTGGAATACGATTTAACCAGGCGCCAATCACCAATGGCAGGGCGACAAAGCCACCTTTGGAAAAAATGACATTCGGGCGATGGCGTCGACACAACCAAAAACTTTGCCAAATACCACGCAACACTTGGCCTGGCATCAAGGCATTACGCCAATCCCACTGGCGGCGTAATTTACCAGCACTGATGGGGTAATAATCGATGCCCAATGGCTGAATTAATGAAGCTTCGATGCCCGTTTCAGAACCCACATAAGCAATATGATAACCCTGTGTTTTAAGCACTTCGATCAAAGCAATATTAGGCGTGACGTGACCTGCTGAACCACCACCGGTAAAAAAAATCAGTGGCCTGATCATGAAAATGCTACCAAAAGCATAGGATGCCGTCCATAAATAATGAAGGCTTTACTATACCACGCCGACTGCCTTATCTATACCGCTCGCCATTCAAGATGCGAGGTTTGTGATTTAACGTGTGCCTATGGCGAGCGGTATATCTCTATTTTAGATATATACCCATCGCACCTTGAGATGCGATGGGTATATACCCAGCAATTCTCGGTGAAAACCCGCTATAACCCGTACTGCTATCAGTTTTAATAGTCAAAAGTCTACGAAATGAAAATCTTTAAAGTGCCGCCGCATCTGGGCTAGAGGCTTCACCGAGAATTGCTTATCTATACCTATCGCACTTTAAGGTGCGATAGGTATAGAGGAGGCTATTTGCGGCTCCAACACGACATAATCATTTTGATTTGCTGGCCGTTGCGATCGCGTTAAGTTGGCAGCTACAGCCACTGGCGGCGCAATCATCACCGCCACAGCTAAGGCAGCACGCATTTCAGCACGGCGCATCTGTAGTGCCCAATCGATTAACGATAAACTGAAATCATAAGGACTCTTAACCAAGCATACTTTAACGATTTCCCAGATCGACAAAACACGACCGACGCGCAATCTTTCGACATAGCATTTCGCGAACCAACCTTGGATAACGTCTTTCATGCTTTTATCAAAGATCGCTAATTCATTTTTGAAATTTTCTGGCGCTAAAATCAAACACAATGCCAGAATCTGCTGATCACTGACATCACTCCCCGTATATTCACTGACAGTCCCAGCCAAGGTTTTAACAAAGCCATAAAACCCAATAGCGCGTGCCACGCGTGCGCCAATATTGATCGTCTTTAATAAGCCATCAAATAAACGATTATGCGCGGCAAAACTGGTCGCTAACAGTTGAAAAGTTTGATTGACTTTTTTTAACTGTTCACACATATCGCTGATATCCACAACATCCTCAGCATCCACCACATTACGATGTTCAGGTTGAATCAACCCGTAAAGATCGAACAAACGCCGTGGAATTTCCACGTAGAAATGTATGATGTTATCTGCGGCTCTTTTGGCAATAAAGGATTGGTATTCCACATAACTTCGGCTGAAAAAGGATGCACTACCCACGACCACCGGAACGATTTGCTGCGCTAAACCTTCGACAAGTAAACTGCGCGTTAATAACGCCCAACCGGCAGCCGTCAGCAGATTAGGTAGCGCGCAGAACATTAAGAGACTAACGCGATGCATAAATTGCGCTGTCGATACACACGCTTCGGCATTCCAAGCCTTAATCGCGGCTTGATATTCCGCCACAGTCACCACATCATAAGCTAAATCTGAAAATTGTTCATACGTGGGTAATACTCTTGAAAAGAGCACATTGAGTGCCGTTGAGCCTAAAGCGAATAATGCTAAACCATCACCGATCACGGCTTGTTGTTTCAAATTGATTGCCATGGGATCTAACAGATAAGGCGCTAAGGCTTGAGCGATAAAAGCAAAACTTAATGAACGATAGCCGATCACTGTCGACCAACTACGCATCACTTCCAAATAGCGCAATAAATTAATGGGTTTTTGATATATTCGCTTAATAGGAAGTGCAGGCTCATTGCAAAAATCTTTAAAGGCTGCGATGTGATGAGCGATTTTGGTATGATTAAACAAGCGGTAATAACTCGCACCAGGCAAAATATTGACCGCAATCAAAGAATAATTCACCACGCCTGCTTGCCAACGCGGCCAATCGCTTGGCATTAACGCTAACAACGGTAAGGCATCGGCTGCCGCGCCAAACGAATAGCTGCCCACCAAAGAGATACCCTTGATCATTAATTCAATCTTGGCCCAGCGATCCAGCAATTGTTCTCTAACAGGAAATAAGACCGAATCGGCATCAACTGGCACTGACACGGACAATACA